>NZ_JBFAWG010000012.1:0-228878 GCF_040680215.1 Streptomyces sp. NPDC052107 | reverse complement strand
GGACCACGACTCAACCTGTTCGACCGTCAGCGCATCAGCACACAGTCACATCAACGACACACGACGTTGATCGTCACCCAGATGCGGTTGCAGTACTAGCGCGCGATGGAGCGCGACGGCCTGATCACCCGTACCGCCTACGACGAGAACCCGTCCCGCGTCGAGTACGCCCTCACCCAGCTCGGCCCCACACTGCCCCCTCGACGCGGCCTCCGGGCAGCCCGTGCGCACCTGGAGCGAGACCCGTTTCCCGCCCCTGCTGGCGGCCCATCGAGCGTCCGAACACCGCAACTGACCCCGCCGCTCCGGCACCGGTCAGGCCCCCGGCCGGGCCCGTCCCCGGCAGGCACTGTCATCTCACCTTCCGGCACCCGGCATCATGGGCCCTGTGCGACTCGAAGCGATCACCTGGGACCGGCTCTCGGAGCTGCTGGCCGATCGGCTGGCCGCGCTGGAGCCGGCCGACGGGAGCGCCTGGCCGCGTGTCGGCTTCGACGGGGCCCCGGCCGCCCGGCCCGGCGACCTCGCCGAACGGGTCGGGGAGGCGCTGCGGGTGCGCGGCCGGCCCTCACTGGTGGTCGGCGCCGAGGGGTTCCTGCGCCCGGCCTCGCTGCGCCTGGAACACGGGCGGCGCGACGCGGAGTCGTACTACGGCGGCTGGTTCGACACCGGTGCCCTGTGGCGCGAGGTCTTCGGCCCGCTCGACCCCGGCGGCAGCGGGCGGGTCCTGCCCGACCTGTGGGATCCGGCCACCGACCGGGCCACCCGCAGCCCGTACGTCCAACTCCCGCCCGGCGGGGTCCTGTTGCTCCACGGCCCCCTCCTGCTGCGGCACTGGTTCCCCTTCGACCTGACCGTGCACCTCCTCCTCTCCCCGGGCGCCCTGCGCCGTCGTACCCCCGAGACCGAGCACTGGACGCTCCCCGCCTTCGAGCGCTACGAGGCCGAGACCGACCCCGCGGGCACGGCGGACGTCCTGGTACGCGCCGACGACCCGCGCCATCCCGCCTGGAGCGGCTGATCCGGGCGGCCCGGCAGCGCGCCCCCGCGGCTCAGAGCCAGCCGTTTCGCCTAAAGCCCCGGTACAGCACCAGACAGGCCGTCGCCATGACGGCCATGACCAGCGGATAGCCGAACCGCCAGTGCAGCTCCGGCATGTGATCGAAGTTCATGCCGTACACCCCGCACACCATCGTCGGCACGGCGATCACCGCGGCCCAGGCCGTGATCTTCCGCATGTCCTCGTTCTGTGCGACGGTCACCTGTGCGAGGTGGGCCTGCAGAATCGAGTTGAGCAGTTCGTCGAAGGCGGCGATCTGTTCCTTGGCCCGTATCAGGTGGTCGAGCACGTCTCGGAAGTAGGCCTGTATCTCCGGTGCGACGACCCGTATGGGCCGGGTGGCAAGGTCCTCCACCGGGCGGCCGAGCGGCACCACCGCCCGCTTGAGCTCCAGCAGTTCACGCTTCATCTGGTAGATGCGGCCGGGGTCCAGCCGTGCGTTGTTCTCCGAGAACACCTCGGTCTCGAGCAGGTCGATGTCGGCCTGCACCGCGTCCGTGACGTTCAGATAGTCGTCGACGACTTGGTCGGCGATCGCGTGCAGCACCGCCGCCGGCCCCTTGGCGAGCTGATACGGATGCGCCTCCAGCTCCTCGCGCAGCGGGCCCAGTGAACCATGCCGGCCGTGCCGCACCGTGATGACGAAGTCCTCACCGACGAACACCATGATCTCGCCGGTGTTGACCACCTCACTGGTCGCCGTCAGCTGTTCGTGCTCCACATAGCAGACCGTCTTGAACACCGCGAAGAGCGTGTCGCCGTAGTGCTCCAGCTTCGGACGCTGATGAGCCTCGACCGCGTCCTCCACCGCCAGGGGGTGCAGGTCGAACAGCTCGGCGATGCCCGCGAACTCACGGTCCGTAGGCTCGTGCAGTCCGAGCCAGACGAACCCCTCGCCCGTCTTGCGCACCATCCGCACGGCGTCCACCAGGTCCGTGCACTGCGGCACTCGCACGCCGTCCTGGTACGTCACACAGTTGACCACCGAGGAGCCCAGCGGTGACCGGGCGGGATGGCTCAGGTCCACGCGCGGCCGTCGCCGGGCCAGCCGCGCCACCTTGCGCAGGCCGCCGACCCTGCCCAGCCCCGTGACCTTCCGCAGATTCCCCGCCATGGACATCTGGATCTCCTTGCCTGGATCTCCTCACGCAACGCTTTCGCGCCTTGCCCGGCAAGTCTGCCAGCCAAGGGCAAAGCGCGGGTAAGCCTGTGGGAACGTGACGTTCCACTTGGTTCCCGGCTGTGGACGGAGCATCGATGCCGCGGCGGTCTCGGCCCGGGCCGTCCCCGGCCGGAGCGTCGGCCGGCCGGCCAGAGCCGGGTGACTGGGATGATCGTGGCATGACCTCATCCGACGGGTACCTCCTCGACAACCGGCAGAACGAGGCCGCGGAGCGCTTCGACGCCTTCGCCTCGCTCTTCGATCCCACGACTTTCCGGCACATCGAGGCGTTCGGCATCGGGCTCGGCTGGCGCTGCTGGGAAGTCGGCGCCGGCGGCACCTCCGTGGTGTCCTGGCTCGCCAGGAAGGTGGGCCCCACCGGACAGGTCGTCGCCACCGACATCGACACCTCGCGGCTCGCCGCCGCGGCCCGCCCACCGGTGGAGGTCCGCGTCCACGACGTGGGTGCCGAGGAACCGCCGGGTGAGGGCTTCGACCTGGTCCATGCCCGGCTCGTCCTCGTCCATGTGCCGGACCGGGAAAGGGCGTTGCGGTCCATGATCCAGGCCCTGCGGCCCGGCGGCAGACTGCTGATCGAGGATGCCGACCCCGCTCTCCAGCCCCTGATCTGCCCCGACGAGTCCGGCCCCGAGCAGCGGCTCGCCAACCGCCTGCGTCAGGGCTTCCGCAAGCTGCTCGCCGAACGTGGCGCCGATCTGTCGTACGGCCGCAAACTCCCGCGTCTGCTCCGCGAAGCCGGACTGAGCGGGGTGGAGGCCGATGCGTTCTTCCCGGTGACGTCACCGGCCTGCACCGCTCTCGAGGCCGCGACGGTCCGTCAGATCCGGGACCGGCTGGTCACCGCGGGGCTCGCCACCGACGAGGACATCGACCAGCACTTGGCCAACGTCGAGGCCGGGGGAATGGACCTGGCCACCGCGCCGATGATCTCGGCGTGGGGGAGGAAGGGCTAGGGGGAGGAAGGCCTGTGCCCGCGCCTCGGTACGGCGCGGATCCCAGCCGCCCCGGCCGGGTTCGACGCGGATCCCGGCCGCGGGGTATGCGGCGTATGCGGCGCGGGCCGGGCCTCCGCTGCCGGTATCCTCGTGGCGCCGGCCGGTGGCTAGCCGTCGCGCCCGGGACGCGGCGGTCTGGCACCCACCCGTTCAACCGCCTCCGCACCCGCCCGGCAGCCGCGTGCCGCCGCCTTCTCCGGGTCCGAGCCCGCGAGCAGCGCGGCGAGGAACGCACCGGTGAAGGCGTCACCGGCGCCCGTGGTGTCCCGAGGGACCGCCTCCACGGCCGGGACCCTGGTCGGTGCGCTGCCGGAACGGGCCACCAGCGCACCGTCCGCACCCGCCTTGGCGACCACCAGCGGGACGAGACGGCTCAACTTGGCCGCCGCGTCCGCCGGATCCGGCAGCCCCGTCAGCAGACATGCCTCGTCCCGGCTGGGCAGCAACACGTCCAGCCCCTCCGCGAAGGCCAGGAAGCGGTCCACCCCGAGCCGCACCAGGAAGCCGGCCGACGCCGGATCCAGGCTGACCGGCACACCCCGCGCGCGTGCCGCCGCGAGCGCCGTCCGTGCGAGCTCCCTGCTCGGCTCCGTGAACAGCAGATAGCCCGACAGGTGCAGCCGGCCGACGCCGTCGAGCAACGCGTCCGACCAGTCGGCGGGTTCGAGCCGCAAGGACGCTCCGCTGTCCGTGAGGAACGTACGCTCCGCCGCCGCACCCGCATCGACGAGACAGATCACCGTCCCGGTCGCCGCTGTCGGATCGACCACCAGCCGGGGCCGCACCCCGGCGGCGACCAGCTCACGCTCGTGCCACGCGGCCGCGTCCGCGCCCACCCGCCCGAGCAGCCGTACGTCCGCACAGCCCGTGTGCGCGGCCCAGCAGGCCACGTTCGCGCCCGCGCCGCCCGGCAGCGTGCGGATCGCCGCGGCGGTGTCGGTACCGGCCGCGAGCGGCCCCTGGTGCCGGGCGACCACATCCGTGACCACGTCCCCGACGACCAGCAGGGCCCCGCCCCGGCCCGTGGTCATCCCCTGGTCCACGCCGTGGCGATCCGCGCCGCCAGTCGTACGTTGCCGCGCACGGCCGCCAGATTGGAGCTCAGGGAGGCCCCGTCGGTGTGCCGGACCAGGTAGTCCAGCAGGAACGGGGTCACCGCCGGACCGGAGATGCCCTGGTCCGCGCAGGCGCGCAGGCCGTCGGCCAGCACGCGCGCGTGCAACTCGGGATCGAGCTGCTCCGCCTCGGGCACGGGCTGGGCGACGATCAGCGCCGACGGCGGCGCGTCGAGCGTGTCCTGGGCCCGCATGACGTCCGCGACCTGCTCCGGGGTGTCCAGCGTCCAGTCGACCGGATGCCCTGAGTCGGACAGATAGAAGCCCGGGAACCGGGCCGTGCCGTACCCGGCGACGGCCACGCCCAGCGTCTCCAGCCGCTGCAGGGTCGCCGGCACGTCCAGGATCGACTTCACGCCCGCGCAGACCACCGTGATCCGGGTGCGGGCCAGCAGACCCAGGTCGGCCGACTCGTCCTGGGTCACCGTCCATTCCCGGTGCACACCGCCCAGCCCGCCGGTGGCGAACACCCGAAGGCCCGCGAGCGCGGCCAGCTGTGCCGTCGCCGACACCGTGGTCGCCCCGCTGACACCGCCCGCCACGGCGAGCGGCAGATCGCGGTGGCCGAGTTTGCGGATGCCGTCCTCGTTCGCGACCCGCTCCAGTTGCTCCTTGTCCAGGCCGATACGGGGACGACCGTCGAGCACGGCGATGGTCGCCGGTACGGCGCCCTCCCGGCGCACCGCGTCCTCCAGCTCCAGCGCCACCTGCAGATTGCGCGGGCGGGGCAGACCGTGCGCGATGATCGTGGACTCCAGGGCCACCACCGGCCGCCGTGCGTCGATCGCTTCCCGGACCTCTTCCGACACCACCAGCACCACGCACCGCCTCCTGTCCGTCGGCCTTTCCTCATCTCTGGCGGGCTCCGGCCGCCGTTAAACGCCTACGGCCTGTCGCCCTTGCGGACCGCGCGGGACGCCACCAGCCTGGGCGCATGACCAGGAACAGCACGCGTCTCGACCATGTCGTCCTGTGGGTGGCCGATCCCGTGGCCGCGGCCGGCTTCTACCAGGAGGCCGTCGGTCTCGAACCGATCAAGGTCGCCGAGTTCGCCGAGGGAAAGGTGGCCTTCCCCTCTGTACGCGTCAACGAGGAGACCATCCTCGACCTCGCCCCGCTCACCATGGCCGCACGCATGCAGATGCTGCCCGGTGCGGCCGAGAGCGCCGGCCACCCCGTCAACCACATCTGCCTGTCCCTGCCGGCCGACGCCTTCGACGCCCTCCGCGCCCGCCTGCAGGAACACGGCGTCGCCCTGTCGGGCATCGACCACGACCTGTCCGGCGCCCGCGGCAACGCCACGCGCAGCTTCTACTTCCGCGACCCCGACGCCAACGTCTTCGAGGCCCGGCACTACGACGAGTAGCCGGGACCGGTCGGACACCGATGGCCGGGACCGGTCAGGGACGAACAGCAGGGCGGTCAGAACAGCGGCTCGGGCAGCACTCCCTCCAGGGCGAGCAGCTGCCGCTTGGTCTCCAGTCCGCCTCCGAAGCCGCCGATCCCGCCGTCGCTCTCCACCACCCGGTGACAGGGCACGACCACGGGCAGTGGATTGGCACCCATGGCCGCGCCGACCGCCTGCGCGCCGTCCGGCTGCCCGACCCGTCCGGCGAGATCGCCGTACCCCACCACCGTGCCGTACGGCACACCGGTCGCCAGCTCGCGCAGCACCTGCCGGTTGAAGCCCGAGATCAGCGACCAGTCCAGCGACAGGTCGAAGTCGTGCCGCTCGCCCGCGAAGTAGGCCCGCAGCTGGCGTATGGCCTCCGCCAGCAGCGGCGAGTCGGGATCCTCCACGGGAGCCGCGCCCAGCCGGGCCGCGAGCCGCTCCAGGGCGCGGTCGCACACCGCGTCCGTGGCGTGGAAGACGACGTTGACCAGGCCGTCACGCGTGGCCGCCAGCATCAGCGGCCCGATGTCCGTGCCCACCACGGCCCACACGACCTGCTACTCATCCTGCCCATGGCTGTCCATGCGCCCACGGTACGGCCCGCCACTGACAATGCCCGCCGCACTCAGTCCGAGGCGAGCGCCGCCCGCACAACGTCGGGCCTGTTGGTGATGATCCCGTCCACGTCGTAGCCCGCGATCTTGCGCGCGGTCGCCGCGTCGTTCACCGTCCAGGCGAACATCTCGAGCGGCCTGCCGTGCGGCCCGTCGAAGGCGTGCACAGCCGCGACGTACGCCTTGGAGAGCGAGCCGTACGACGGGTTGACGAGATCGGTGAAGCCCGCGTACTGGTGCAGCTGCGCCACGGTGGGCGAGCCGAGATAGCCGGTGGTGATCGCGGGCTTCAGCTCGTGCACGGTCCGGATGCTGTCGGCACTGAAGCTCTGCACGATCAGCCGGTCCAGGTGCTTGTGGTCCAGCCAGCCCTCGTTCCCGAGGAGCTTCAGGGTCTGCTGCTCGATGCCCGGATACAGCTCCGGGTTCTTGATCTCCAGGAGCAGCTTCTCGTGGTTGTGCTCGACCCGGCGCATGTACTGTTCCAGCGTCGGCACGCGCGTGCCCGCGTAGGCGGGGGAGTACCAGCTGCCCGCGTCCAGCCGGGCGATCTCGGCCGCGGTGAAGTCCTTCACCTTCCACGGCGCCCGGTCTGGGTAGACCCGCTCGACGTTCGTGGTGCGCTGCAGGCTGTCGTCGTGGATGACGACCAGCTCGCCGTCCTTGGTGCGCTGGACGTCGTTCTCGACCCAGGAGAAGCCCAGCTGCGCTGCCTTGTCGATCGAGGCCAGCGTGTTCTCGGGAGCGTAGGCGGAGGCACCCCGGTGGGCGACCACCGTGGGCTCGCCGACGCCGCCGGCCCGGGCGTCGGAGCCGGGGCTCAGCAGTGCCGCCGTCCCCAGGACCGCGGCCACCGTGGCGGCAACTACGCGCGCGTGCATGCAGACTCCTCGCGTATAGCGAACACGGACAGCAACCAGGGTGCCAGCAGACGGTCAACAGGACCCGAGCGCACGATGCCCACAGACGGAATGGATATGTCCCAAGTCCGCGCACCGGTGCCGCACAACTGCGGCAAGGCCGTGTTTCTTTGCCGGAAAATCGTTCGACCATTCCGGTGGGGGTCATACTCTCTGCGACAACCCTGACCGCCGCGGCGGTCCTGGGCCGGGGGAACATTTCAAGGATTCCGGGACGCAACAGGGCGGAAGGGCAGCCGCGGATGCAAGGCACGGTCGACGGATTCAGCTACGGGGCCGTCACTCCATTGGTGGCCTATCTGATGGCCTGCCTCGGCGGCGCCCTCGGCCTGCGTTGCACCACCCGGTCCCTGCTGGTCACGCACTCGCGCCGGCCCGCCTGGCTGGCCCTCGGCTCGGCCGCGATCGGCTCCGGCATCTGGACCATGCACTT
This sequence comes from Streptomyces sp. NPDC052107, assembly GCF_040680215.1. NCBI lineage: Bacteria > Bacillati > Actinomycetota > Actinomycetes > Kitasatosporales > Streptomycetaceae > Streptomyces > Streptomyces sp. NPDC052107. The sequence goes on along the minus strand of NZ_JBFAWG010000012.1, from coordinate 221,165 downwards.
CGTCGCCATGATGGGCTTCGCGATCAAGGAGACGCCGGTCCACTACGACAAGCCGATCACCTACGCCAGCCTCGGCCTCGCCATCGTGATGGTCGGTCTCGGGATCTTCATCGTCGGCTACCGGGGCGCCACCGGCACCGCGTTGTTCACCGGTGGCACGATCACCGGTCTGGGCGTCGCCTCGATGCACTACCTCGGCATGGCCGGCGTGCACTTCCACGGGCGGTTCACCTACAACACGCTCACCGTCGCCGCCTCCGTCGTCATAGCGGTCGTGGCCGCCACCGCCGCGCTGTGGGCCGCCGGACGCGTCCGGGGCTTCATGTGGAGCGTGGGGGCGAGCCTCGTCATGGGGCTCGCGGTGAGCGGCATGCACTACACGGGCATGGCCGCCCTCGGCGTCCACCTCGACGGCACCTCACACACCGGCGGAGGCGCGCCGGAGGCGTCCGTGCTCGCGCCCATGCTGATCGGCCCGCTCGCCTTCCTGCTCCTCGCGGGCGTCCTGGTGATCTTCGACCCGCTGATGATCACGGGTCGGCCCGTCCCCAGGCCCGTCGAGCACAAACCGGGTGTCCCCGCCTCCGCCGTCGCCTCCCACCCTCACCGGAGTCCCGCCCTCCACGAGGGGCACCGGCCCGAGCACCCCGTCTCCCGGACCCCGCAGAACCGCTGATCCGGACCCGTTGTCAGTGCGGGGTCGTACGGTGGATGACATGCGGCCCGTTTCCCAGATCGAACGCACGGTGGCGCCCTTCGAGGTCGTCAGCCCCTACCAGCCCAGCGGCGACCAGCCGACGGCCATCGCCGACCTCGCCAAGCGCATCCAGGCCGGTGAGAGGGACGTCGTCCTGCTGGGCGCGACCGGCACCGGCAAGTCCGCCACCACGGCGTGGATGATCGAGAAGCTCCAGCGCCCCACCCTCGTGATGGCGCCGAACAAGACGCTGGCCGCCCAGCTGGCCAACGAGTTCCGCGAGCTCCTGCCGAACAACGCGGTCGAGTACTTCGTCTCGTACTACGACTACTACCAGCCCGAGGCCTACGTCCCGCAGTCGGACACCTACATCGAGAAGGACTCCTCCATCAACGAGGAGGTCGAGCGGCTGCGCCACTCGGCGACGAACTCGCTGCTCACCCGCCGTGACGTCATCGTGGTCGCCTCGGTGTCCTGCATCTACGGCCTCGGTACTCCGCAGGAGTACGTGGACCGGATGGTCCCCCTGAAGGTCGGCGACGAGATCGACCGGGACGAGCTGCTGCGCCGCTTCGTCGACATCCAGTACACGCGCAACGACATGGCCTTCACCCGCGGCACCTTCCGGGTCCGCGGCGACACCATCGAGATCTTCCCGGTCTACGAGGAGCTGGCCGTCCGCATCGAGATGTTCGGCGACGAGATCGAGGCACTGTCCACGCTGCACCCGCTCACCGGCGAGATCATCAGCGACGACCAGCAGCTGTACGTCTTCCCCGCCTCCCACTACGTCGCCGGCCCCGAGCGCATGGAGCGGGCTGTCATCGACATCGAGAAGGAGCTGGGGGAGCGCCTGGCCGAGCTGGAGAAGCAGGGCAAGCTCCTGGAGGCCCAGCGCCTGCGGATGCGCACCACGTACGACATCGAGATGCTCCGCCAGATCGGCACCTGCTCCGGCGTGGAGAACTACTCGATGCACTTCGACGGCCGCTTGCCCGGCTCCCCGCCCAACACCCTGCTCGACTACTTCCCGGACGACTTCCTGCTCGTCATCGACGAGTCGCACAACACCGTCCCGCAGATCGGCGCGATGTACGAGGGCGACGCCTCCCGCAAGCGCACCCTGGTCGAGCACGGCTTCCGGCTGCCGTCCGCCCTGGACAACCGCCCGCTGAAGTGGGAGGAATTCCAGGAGCGGATCGGCCAGACCGTCTATCTGTCGGCGACCCCGGGCAAGTACGAGCTCTCCCGCGGAGACGGCGTCGTCGAGCAAATCATCCGCCCCACCGGCCTCGTCGACCCCGAGGTCGTCGTCAAGCCCACCGAGGGCCAGATCGACGACCTGGTGCACGAGATCCGCAAGCGCACCGAGAAGGACGAGCGCGTCCTTGTCACCACGCTCACCAAGAAGATGGCCGAGGACCTCACCGACTACTTCCTGGAGCTCGGCATCCAGGTGCGCTACCTGCACAGCGACGTCGACACCCTGCGCCGCGTCGAGCTGCTGCGCGAGCTGCGCTCCGGTGAGTACGACGTCCTGGTCGGCATCAACCTGCTGCGCGAGGGTCTCGACCTGCCCGAGGTGTCCCTGGTGGCGATCCTGGACGCCGACAAGGAAGGCTTCCTGCGCTCGGGCACCTCGCTGATCCAGACCATCGGCCGCGCGGCGCGCAACGTCTCCGGCCAGGTCCACATGTACGCCGACAAGATCACCCCGGCGATGGAGAAGGCCATCGAGGAGACCAACCGCCGCCGGGAGAAGCAGGTCGCCTACAACAAGGCCAACGGCATCGACCCGCAGCCGCTGCGCAAGAAGATCAACGACATCGTCGCGCAGATCGCCCGCGAGGAGGTCGACACCGAGCAGCTGCTCGGCTCCGGCTACCGCAAGTCCAAGGACGGCAAGGGCGCCAAGGCACCCGTCCCGGCGCTGGGGGACAAGGCGGCCAAGACCGCGAAGGCCGGCAAGGGCAAGGCGGCGGCCACGGTTCCCACGGACCGCCCGGCGGCCGAACTCGCCGAGCAGATCGAGGAGATGACCGAGCGCATGCGCGCCGCCGCCGCGGAGCTGCAGTTCGAGATCGCGGCCCGGCTGCGTGACGAGGTCTCGGAGATGAAGAAGGAACTGCGCCAGATGCGGGAGGCCGGTCTCGCCTGAGCCCCGCCACCCTGCCGGACCTCGGTATATGGGCCAAGTGTTGCAACACCGACACAAAGCGCGGGCCGGGGTTCGGCACTGTCGGTGCCCCTGCGTAGGGTTCTGGACAACCGCGCACTGTGCGGCAACAGGGGACCTTCGAGAGGGGATTCAGCGGTGTCCGTCAACTTGAGCAAGGGTCAGGCCATCAGCCTGGAGAAGAAGGACGGGGGCACCCTCACCGCGGTCCGTATGGGGCTCGGCTGGCAGGCGGCGAAGCGGCGCGGTCTGTTCGGGTCCCGCACGCGCGAGATCGACCTGGACGCGTCGGCCGTCCTCTTCGCCGAGAGCCAGCCGGTCGATGTCGTCTTCTTCCGCCACCTGGTGAGCGACGACGGTTCGGTCCGCCACACCGGCGACAACCTCATCGGCGGCGCCGGACAGGGCGGTGACGACGAGGCGATCCTCGTGGACCTGCAGCGCGTTCCGGTCCACATCGACCAGATCATCTTCACCGTGAACTCCTTCACGGGGCAGACCTTCCAGGAGGTGCAGAACGCGTTCTGCCGTCTCGTGGACGAGACCAACGGCCAGGAACTGGCCCGCTACACGCTGGACGGCGGCGGCGACTACACCGCCCAGATCATGGCGAAGGTGCACCGCGTGGGCTCCGGCTGGACGATGACCGCCCTGGGCGCCGCGGCCTACGGCCGTACGTTCCAAGACCTGATGCCGGAGATCCAGAAGCACCTGTAGGACCACCCGCTCGACCGGCGGAGCGCAGGACAGGACGACAACGACACAGGGGGGCGACGGCGATGACGGCCGAGCTGGTGCGGGGGCAGAACCACCCGCTGTCCCAGGTCCGGCTGGCGATCCGGATCTCGGCCGGGGCGCCGGTCCTGGCCGGAGCCACACTCGGCGACGAGAACGGCACGGTCCACGGCGCCCAGTGGGTGGCCCACCCCGGCGCCCCCACCCTGCCCGGTGTCGAGGTGCCCCGGCGCGCCGCCACTGGACACCGGCTCGCCGTCGACCTGGGCGCCCTTCCCGAGGCCGTCCACCGCGTCAGCGTCTTCCTCGCCCTGCCCACCGAGGCCGGGGCACCGCTCCGGTTCGGTGCCGTCGCCGCCCCGCATATGACGGTCGAGGGCCTCGACGGCACCGAACTCGCCTGCTACACCCTCACCGGGCTGGACAGCGAGACGGCCGTGCTCGCTCTGGAGCTGTACCGCAGACAGGGCGCGTGGAAGGTGCGTGCGGTGGGCCAGGGTTACGCGGCCGGGCTCACCGCGCTCCTCGCCGACCAGGGCCTGCGCGAGGCCGCCGCTGTCGCGGCCGCCGCTCGTGCGGAGACGGCCCCCGGCGAGGCGGCGGCCCCTGGCGGGGTTGCCGCCCCGGGCGATGCGGCCGCCCACGGCCCGTCCCGTACGCTGCCGACACCGACCTCCACACCGTCAGGGCACGGGACTTCGGCCCGCTCGCCGCAGGACACCTCTACGGCCCTGCCGCACGACACGTCCGCCTCCGCCGCGCGCGTCACGCCGGCTGCCGGGCCGTACGACACCGACGCACCCGAGCCCCAGAACACCCCCGCGTCCGGGACGGCCCGGCCGACGCCCTCCTACGCTCCGCAGCAGCCGGAGCAGGAGCGGGATCCGGCACCGCCGAACGACGCGCGGAACCCGTACGACACCGAGGCATCCGGCGGCACAGCCTCGCGAGACCCCGGCACCCGGGTCGACTACACACACCCGGGCCGTCGCCCGCACGACACACCGCCACCGGTGGCTCCGGCCGCCGACGACCGGCCCGCGCAGCCCGTCGCGGGCGACGCCGTGGGCTGGTCGATGGAGGAGCGGCTGTACAACCAGGTCTGGGGCATGTTCGAGGACCTGGCCCGTACGACCGCCGCGTACCGCAGTGCCGTCGGCTTCGCCGACTCCCGCCTGGAGAAGGAGCTCGACCAGGCCCTCACCGACCCCCGCGGCCGGCTCGGCACCGCGGGCGACGCCGCGCGCGAGGCGGCCCACGTCCGCCGGACGCAGTTGGTGGACCAGGCGCGCGCCGTCCTCGACCGTGACCTCGGCCAGCTCACCGCCGAGTCGGAGGTGGTCGAGCCCGCGCTTCCGCCGGCCTACGCCCGCTGGGACAACCCCGTCTGGCACGGCTACCGTGTGCCCGCTGAGCCGCCGATGGCCCTGCGCCTCGGCGACCTTCATCTGCCCGAGAGCGGGTTGCTGCGCATTCCTTTGCTGGTCAGGCTGCCGCTGGAACGGGGCCTGTGGCTCGACAGCGGCCCGGCGGCGGCATCCGACGGTTTTCCGGACTCCACCGAGCTGCGGCACCTGGCCATGGAGGCGGCGGTGGTGCTCGCAGCGCGGCTGCTCGCCGTGCATCCGGCGGGGGACTTCGCCGTGCGGATCATCGACCCGGCCGGCACCGGGGCCACGGCGTTCGCCCCGCTCACGCGGACCGGCGTGCTCGCCTCGCCTCCCGCCACCGGCGCGGCCGGGGTGACGGAGATGCTGGAGCGGCTCACCCGGCGAGTCGACCTGGTGCAGATGGCGGTGCGCGGCGGCGCGCCCGAATCGCTGCCGGCCGATGTCGACACCGCGCGTCAGCTGCTGATCGTCAACGACTTCCCGCACGGTTTCGACGACCGTGCGGTGAACCGGCTGCGCTATCTCGCCGACGAGGGGCCCGACGTCGGTGTGCACCTCCTGCTGGTGGCGGACCGCGAGGACGCCGCCGCCTACGGCCCCCTGCTCGATCCGCTGTGGCGTTCGCTGATGCGACTCACCCCGGTGCCCGACGATCACTTCGCCGACCCCTGGGTGGGGCACGCCTGGACCTACGAACCGTCGCTGGTGCCGGCCGGGAGCCAGGTCGTGCACCAGGTGCTCACCGAGGTGTCCAAGGCCCTGACCAAGCGCAAGTAAAGGCAGTTGACCAGGTGCTTTGGTCTTTATTTTACTTTTTACTTTACCTTTCCTTGGTGATTGGGGTACTGTCTTCCGTACGGAGGGGAGTACTCCCTGACTGCGGCGCACCCGTCAGTACGGACCGGTTCCGGTCCCGGGGCGTCGGCCCGACGCGGGTGGAAGAGACCTCCGGCAGCGACGACGCTGGCGTGTTTGCCGTTACGTAATGCCGGAGGTGCAGTGGAAGTCTCCATGACCCTGTGGGTCCTGACCATCGTGGGCCTTGCCGCCCTGATCGCGGTCGATTTCTTCATCGGGCGCAAGCCCCATACGGTGTCGATCAAGGAAGCCGGTATCTGGACCGGCGTCTGGATCGCCCTGGCCGGGCTGTTCGGTCTCGGCCTTCTCGTGTTCGGTGGTGGACAGCCGGCCGGCGAGTTCTTCGCGGGATTCATCACCGAGAAGTCGCTGAGTGTCGACAACCTCTTCGTCTTCGTCCTGATCATGGCGAAGTTCGCGGTGCCCGCGCAGTACCAGCAGCGTGTTCTGCTCGTCGGCGTGCTCATAGCGCTGGTCCTGCGGGCCGTCTTCATCGCCGCGGGAGCCGCGATCATCGCCAGCTTCTCCTGGGTCTTCTTCCTCTTCGGCGCCTTCCTGATCTGGACCGCCTGGAAGCTCGTCCAGGAGGCCCGCGCGGACGAGGAGGACGAGGAGTACGAAGAGAACAAGCTGCTGAAGGCCGCGGAGCGCAAGTTCGGTGTGGCCGACCGGTACCACGGCACCAAGCTGTGGATACGGCAGAACGGCAAGCGGGTCATGACCCCGATGCTGGTCGTGATGCTCGCCATCGGCACCACGGACGTCCTGTTCGCCCTGGACTCCATCCCCGCGATCTTCGGTCTGACCCAGGACCCGTACATCGTCTTCACCGCCAACGCCTTCGCCCTCATGGGTCTGCGACAGCTGTACTTCCTCATCGGCGGCCTGCTGAAGAAGCTGGTCCACCTCTCGTACGGCCTGTCGGTCATCCTCGGCTTCATCGGCGTCAAGCTGGTGCTGCACGCCCTGCACGAGTCCGGCGTCCACGTCCCCGAGATCAGCATCCCGGTCTCGCTCGGCGTGATCTGCGCGGTCCTGGTCGTCACGACCATCACCAGCCTGATGGCCACCAGGAAGCAGGCCGCCGTCGAGGCGGCGCACACGGGCGGCGAAGCCGCTGCCAAGGACAGCGTCGACGCCTGACCAGGCCTGCGGCAGGTGCGGCCCAGGCGGGAGCGGGACTGCGCGAAGCAGACACCCGCTCCCGCCGGTGCCGGGCCCCGCGGCGGAAAGGACGAGAGGTATCGGAAAGGAGACAAGAAGTATCCGAAAAGAGCGGAATGCGAACTCTGTACGTCTCTGCGACCATCGCCGCATGATCACTCGGCTCAGGGCGCTCACCCGGCAGTGGACAACCCTCGTGCCCGCCTTCGCGGTCGTCCTCCTGGTCTTCACCTGGGGCCGCAACCTGCCCGGCGCGGCCGTCGCCCTGGTGACCCTGGTGCTCGCCGGCTCCGTCCTGGCGGCCGTCCACCACGCCGAGGTCATCGCCCACCGCGTCGGCGAGCCCTTCGGCTCCCTGGTGCTCGCCGTCGCCGTCACGATCATCGAGGTGGCCCTGATCGTCACCCTCATGGCGGACGGCGGCGACAAGAGTTCCACCCTGGCCAGGGACACCGTCTTCGCCGCGGTGATGATCACCTGCAACGGCATCGTCGGGCTCTGTCTGCTCGTCGCCTCGCTGCGGCACGGCACCGCGGTCTTCAACCCCGAAGGCACCGGCGCGGCCCTGGCGACCGTGGCGACGCTCGCCACGCTCAGCCTGGTGCTGCCGACCTTCACCACCAGCAAGCCGGGACCCGAGTTCTCCTCGGTGCAGCTGACCTTCGCCGCGCTGTCCTCGCTGATCCTGTACGGACTGTTCGTGGCCACCCAGACCGTGCGCCACCGCGACTACTTCCTGCCGATCACCCGGCAGGGCGAGGTCATCACCGCCGATGACCACGCCCGGCCCCCGTCCGCGCGGACCGCCTGGAACAGCCTCGGCCTGCTCGCCCTCGCCCTGATCGGCGTGGTCGGCCTGGCCAAGGGCGTGTCGCCCACCATCGAGTCAGGCGTGGCGGCGGCCGGACTGCACCAGGCCGTCGTCGGTGTGATCATCGCCCTGCTCGTGCTGTTGCCGGAGACGATCGCCGCGCTGCGCGCCGCACGCCGCGACCGGGTGCAGACCAGCCTCAACCTCGCACTCGGCTCGGCCATGGCCAGCATCGGCCTGACCATCCCGGCCGTCGCCCTCGCCTCCATCTGGCTGTCCGGACCACTCGTCCTCGGCCTCGGTTCGACGCACATGCTGCTGCTCGCACTGACCATCGTGGTCAGCTCCCTGACAGTGGTGCCGGGACGGGCCACGCCCCTGCAGGGTGGTGTCCACCTGGTGCTCTTCGCGGCCTACCTGGAGCTGGCCATCAGCCCTTAGCGCGCCCACCCGTCGGTCCCTCTACAGGAGACCTGTAGCCCGTCGTCGTAGTCCCGGGCCCCGGCCGATCAGCCCGTCGCCGGCTCCACCGCCGGCACGGGCACCGGCCGCGTCTCCGGAAGCAGCGCGAAGCACACCAGGCTGATCAGCCCGATGCCCGTCAGATACACGCCCACGGCCCAGGGCACACGCCCGCTCTGTTCCGCGAGCGCCGTGGCCACGATCGGGGTGAGCGCGCCGCCGAGGACCCCGCCGAGGTTGTAGCCCACCGCGGCGCCGGTGCAGCGCACCCGCGCCTCGTACAGTTCCGGCAGGTAGGCGGCGATGACCGCGAACATGGTGACAAAGGCGATCAGAGCGCCCAGGATGCCCAGGAACATCAACAGCGGCTGGCCGGTGGCCAGCAGTGCCACCATCGGGAGCATCCACACCACGCAGGCCGCGCACCCCGTCAGACACATCGGGCGCCGCCCATAGCGGTCGCCGAGCAGCGCCACCAAGGGCGTGAGGGCCCCTTTCACGACCACCGCGGCCATGACACAAGTCAGCATCACCGTCCGGCTCACCCCGAGCCGCTCCGTCGCATACGCCAGCGACCAGGTCGTCACCGCGTAGAACACCGCGTACCCGATGGCCAGCGCGCCGGCCGTCAGCAGCACCAGCCGCCCGTGATGCCGTACGACCTCGACGAGCGGCACGCGCGCGTGGTCGTCGATTTCCAGGAACCGGGGGCTCTCGGCGAGCGACGAGCGCAACCACAGCCCGGCGAGCGCCGGCGCGCCGGCGACCCAGAACGGCACGCGCCATCCCCACTGCGCGAACTCCGCGTCGGGCAGGGCCGTCGACAGCGCGAGCATCACCCCGTTGGCGAGCACGAAGCCGACCGCAGGCCCTACTTGAGGGAAGCTCGACCACAGGGCGCGTCGCGCGGCCGGCGCGTGCTCGGCGGTCAGCAGCACGGCTCCGCCCCACTCTCCGCCGAGCCCGAGACCCTGCAGGAAGCGCAGCACGAGCAGCAACAGGGGCGCGGCGACGCCGATCGTCCCGTACGACGGCACGCAGCCCACCGCGACGCTCGAGGCGCCCGTGAGCAGCAGAGAGGCGACGAGCACCGGCCGCCGCCCGTGCCGGTCGCCGAGATGCCCGAACACCACCGAGCCCAGCGGCCGGGCCACGAACCCCACCCCGAACGTCACGAACGCCGCCAGCGTCCCCGCGACCGGCGAGAACGTCGGGAAGAACAGCGGCCCCAGGACCAGGGCCGCCGCGGTTCCGTAGACGAAGAAGTCGTAGAACTCGATCGCGGTCCCCGCCAGGGACGCGGCGGCGATTCTCGGCATCGAAGGGGCGCTCACGGCACATACAGGCTGCATGCCGCGTCAACCACCCACCGTGATCAACAGTTACGGGCGCGCGGAGGCGATCGGGCGACCGTGGCGTGCGCCGCCGAGGCCTCCGGCGCACGCGGCCCGCCATGCGCTCCGGCCACCGTGATAGACCGGGTGCGAGCGGCGGTCGTCGACGTACCGCCCCGAACGGACCGGAGGAAACGTGCCCCGCACCCTGGCCAACGCCCCGATCATGATCCTCAACGGGCCCAACCTGAACCTGCTCGGCCAGCGCCAGCCCGAGATCTACGGCAGGGACACCCTGGCCGACATCGAGGCGATGTGCGCCAAGGCCGCGGCCGCGCACGGCGGCACCGTGGACTTCCGGCAGTCCAACCACGAGGGTCAGCTGGTCGACTGGATCCACGAGGCGCGCCTGAACCACTGCGGGATCGTCATCAACCCCGGCGCCTACTCCCACACGTCAGTCGCGATTCTGGACGCACTGAACACCTGCGACGGGATGCCCGTGCTGGAGGTGCACATCTCGAACATCCACCAGCGCGAGTCGTTCCGGCATCACTCCTATGTCTCGCTTCGCGCCGACGGCGTGATCGCCGGATGCGGGGTGCAGGGCTACGTCTTCGGTGTGGAGCGGGTTGCCGCCCTGGTGGGCGCGGCCCAGGCCGAGGCCTAGGCCATGACGTAGTCCGGGGCCGTCACAGCCGGCCCGCCTCCACGATCCGCCGCAGGAAGCGCCGCGTGCGCTCCTGCTGCGGGTCGCCGAAGACCTGCTCGGCGGTGCCGCGCTCCAGCACGACGCCACCGTCCAGAAAACAAACCTGGTCGGCGACGTCCCGTGCGAAGCCCATCTCGTGCGTCGCCAGCACCATGGTCATGCCGTCGTCCTTCAGATCCCGCACGACCTCCAGCACCTCGCCCACGAGTTCGGGATCGAGCGCCGCCGTGATCTCGTCCAGCAGCAACAGCCGGGGCCGTACGGCAAGCGCCCGCACGATTGCCACACGCTGCTGCTGGCCGCCGCTGAGCCGGTCCGGGTAGGCATCCGCCTTGGCGCCCAGTCCCAGGCGCTCCAGCAACTCCCTGGCCCGTTCCTCGGCCTCCGCGCGGGAGACGCCGTGCACCCGGCGGGGCGCCAGCGTGATGTTGTCCAGCACGGTCATGTGCGGGAAGAGGTTGTACGCCTGGAAGACCACGCCGATCCGGCGCCGGACCGCGTCCTGGTCGACACGGGGATCGGTGATCTCCTCACCGTCCAGCCAGATCGCGCCGTCGTCGATCTCCTCCAGGAGGTTGGCGCAGCGCAGCAGCGTGGACTTGCCCGAGCCGGAGGCGCCGATCAGCGCGGTCACCGTGTGCGGGGCGACCTCCAGACCGACGTCCCGCAGCACGACGGAGCCGCCGAAGGTCTTGCGGACGGACTCCATGCGCAGCACGGGTGCGACTGCGTCGCTCATAGCGATCCTCCCTGGGCCCGCTGCCGGTCCATCCGGGCCGTCACCCAGTCCGTGAACCGGGTCATCGGAATGGTCAGTGCGACGAAGACCAGGCCCGCGACGATGTACGGCGTGTAGTTGAGGCTGCGCTGGGCGATGATGTCGGCCGCCCGTACGGCGTCGATCGCGCCGCCGATCGACACGAGCCCGGTGTCCTTCTGGAGGGACACGAGGTCGTTCAGCAGAGGCGGCACCTGACGCCGTACCGCCTGGGGAAGCACCACGTACCGCAGCGCCTGACGGTTGGTCAGGCCCAGCGAGCGCGCCGCCGCGCGCTGCGAGGGGTGCACGGACTCGATGCCGGCGCGGAAGACCTCGGCGACGTAAGCGGAGTAGGTCAGTGTCAGCGCCGTACCACCGAGCAGGACGGGATCGACGGTCACGCCCTGGAGGCGCAGTGCGGGCACCCCGAAGACCACGATCATCAGGTTGATGATCAGCGGCAGTCCGCGGAAGAAGTCCGTGTACGCGGCCGCCAGCACCCGCAGAGGGAAGAACACGGGCCCGGGCAGGGTGCGCGCGATGGCGATCAGCATGCCCAGGACGAGCACCAGCACGCCGCAGATCAGCAGCAGCCGGACGTTGAGCCACAGCCCTTCGAGGACCTTGGGGAAGGCCTCACGCGCGTACTGCCCGTCGAAGAAGGTCTCCTTGGTACGCGGCCAGCCGGGCGCGTTGACGACGACCAGATAGAGGACGACGCCGGTGACCAGGGTCGAAACGGCGGCGATCGCCGTCGCGCGGCGGGCACGCGCGTGCTTGTGACGCTCGCGCTCCAGTCGCCGCTCGGACGGGACGTACCCGTCGCGCATGTCGTCCTTGCCGGAGTCCGCCCCGGACTCCTCCATCGTGACCGTCACTTGAGCACCGGAGCGTCGACGGCGTCGGACAGCCACTGCTGCTCCAGCTTCGCCAGCGTGCCGTCCTTGCGCAGGGCGTCCACGGCCGACGTCACGCACGACGTGAGGCCGCTGCCCTTGTCGAGGACGAGCCCGAACTGCTCGGGCGTTCCGCCCTTGTTCTCGAACTGGCCGACGATCTTGGCGTTGGTCACCTGGGCCGAGGTGACGTAGAAGGCGGTCGGCAGATCGGCGACGATCGCGTCCACCTGACCGTTCTTGAGCGCGGAGACGGCCTGGTCGTTCTTGGAGTACGCGGCCGCCTGCTGCGACGGCTTCACCACGTCGCTGATGTAGTCGAGGCTCGTCGTGCCCACCTGGGCGCCCAGCTTGAGGCCCTTCAGGTCCGCGACGCTCGTCGCCTCGGCGGCCTTGCTGCCCTTCAGCGCGATGACTGCCTGGCGCACGTCGTAGTAGCCCGAGGAGAAGTCGACGGCCTTCTTGCGCTCGGCACTGATCGAGACCTGGTTGATGTCGAAGTCGAAGGTCTTCTCGCCGGGAGCGAACGCCTTGTTGAACGGCACGCTCTGCCAGACGACCGCGCCCTGGCCATAACCCAGTTGCCGGGCCACGGCGTAGGCGACCGCCGACTCGAAGCCCTTGCCGTTCGCGGGCTTGTCGTCCTTGAACCAGGGCTCGTACGCCGGTTCGTCCGTCGCGATCGTCAGCTTTCCGGACGTCTTGGTGGCCAACTCGCCCTTGGCGCAGCTCTTCGCGGCCGAGCCGGAGGGGGAGGCCGATGCCTTCTCCTCCGGCTGCGGAGCACAGCCGACGGCGGTGGCGAGCAGGGCTACGGTGGCGGCGGCTGCCGCACGGCGCAGGACACGAGGGGCTGTGTACATGGCGGGAGATTGGCAGCGAACCCCGCGTTTGTCCAGGTCACGACCATAACTGTCCGCATACTGGGAACGGGTGTTGCGGTCGTGTGAACATCCCTCACGGCCCGGGCCCTCGGCCTGGGCCGCCGGCCGAGGGCGGGGTTGAAGACCGGCGGCCCTGCCGCAGAGGCGCCGTCACCCTCTGCGGGTTTGCCGCCAGTTGACCGCGTGACAGGGCGAGCGGGGAGCGCGTACGCGCCCCCGGCGCGTGTGAAACGTTCACACGGGGCGCGCGGCGGACAACGTGCCCGGCACTCAGGAGAGAATGCGCCCGCCGCTCACCACCCGCGCGCGTGCCACTCCGGCAGCTGCGGCCGCTCCGCGCCCAGGGTCGTGTCGTTGCCGTGCCCGGGGTAGACCCAGGTCTCATCGGGCAGCACGTCGAAGATCTTCGTCTCCACGTCGTGGATCAGGCTGGCGAAGGCCTTCGGATTCTTGCGCGTGTTGCCGACGCCGCCCGGGAAGAGGCAGTCGCCGGTGAAGACGTGCGGGTGGCCGTGCGGGTCGTCGTAGACCAGCGCGATCGAACCCGGAGTGTGCCCGACGAGATGTCGCGCGATCAGCTCCACCTGTCCCACCCTGATGGTGTCGCCGTCGTCCACGAGGACATCGGTGGGCACGGGGATGCCGGGGGCGTCCTCGCGGCCGGCGTAGGTACGCGCGCCCGTGGCCGCGACGACATCGGCGAGCGCCTGCCAGTGGTCGCCGTGCTGATGCGTGGTGACGACGGACGCGATGCCGTCGTCACCGATCATGCCGAGGAGTGTCTGCGCCTCGTTGGCGGCGTCGATCAGAAGCTGCTCGTCGGTGGCCCGGCAGCGCAGCAGATAGGCGTTGTTGTCCATCGGGCCGACCGCGATCTTCGTGATCATCAGGTCCTTCAGCTCGTGCACATCCGCCGGTCCGCCGACCCTGACCTCTCCGGTGTACGTCATGACGATCAGCCTATAGCGGAGGGGACCCGCGGACCCTCCGAGACCTACAACGGAGGCAGCTTCGGCAGCTCGCCGTTCGCGGTGAGGCCGGAGCCGTCGCGTCGCCCGGCGAGCCAGCCGAGCAGGTCGGCGGTCGTACCCTCGACCCCGACCGGTCCGCCCTCCGCTCCGCCGCCCGTGGTCCAGATCCGGCCATTGCCTGCGCTCAGGCCGGTCGCGGGCACCTCCTTGTGCCCGGCGAAGCGCTCCGCCAGAAAGGCGATCTCCCGGTCCGTGAACTCGGCCGGAAGATCCTCCAGCTCGTACCCGACACCGAGATCGACGTGGTGCAGCTCGACCTCGGCCCACCGCCGGAACGGCACGCGGGACGCCGAGTCGGTGACCCCGTTGCGCAGCTCCACCGTGCGCGACCAGTCCGCCGGCACGTCCCCCGTCGCCTGGAAGCGGGCCGCGCTCTCGCGCAGGTCGGTGAGCTGGTCGTCGAGGGGACGCGGGGCGTCACGCTCGATGTCGGCGTCCCGCGCCTCGGCGCTCGCGTACATGGTGCGGCCCTCGAGAACGTTCACGAGCGCGTCCGCGTTGCGGGCGACGTGGGCGAGGATGTGCCCGCGGGTCCAGCCCGGAAGCCGTGACGGCTCGCCGAGCGACGCGTTGTCCAGTTTGGCGACCGCGGTGAGGAGTCGTTCGGTCGCGTCACGTACACATGCCAGGTCATGAGCGTGATCAATCATGGGCCTGACATTAGCCCCACCACACCTTCGGGTGAAGGTGGTGAACGTCGGCCGCAAATCGAAAGCACGTGCTATATCGTCGGAGGCGGCGTCGGGCATGCTGGATGGCCGGGGATTGTTATGCAACCGGAGAATCCGACCGGCGTTGTCAGTGGCTCCCCCTAGTCTGAAGAAGCACGGGGGCCCCGCCCCTGTCACTTCTCTCAAGAAAGGTGCGGACCGGCGTGGCCGACCGTCTCATCGTCCGTGGCGCGCGCGAGCACAACCTGAAGAATGTCTCGCTCGACCTGCCGCGTGACTCGCTCATCGTCTTCACGGGCCTGTCCGGGTCGGGCAAGTCCTCCCTTGCCTTCGACACGATCTTCGCCGAGGGCCAGCGCCGGTACGTGGAGTCGCTCTCCTCGTATGCCCGGCAGTTCCTCGGCCAGATGGACAAGCCGGACGTCGACTTCATCGAGGGCCTGTCCCCGGCGGTCTCCATCGACCAGAAGTCGACCTCGCGCAACCCGCGCTCGACGGTCGGCACCATCACCGAGGTCTACGACTATCTGCGTCTGCTCTTCGCGCGCATCGGCAAGCCGCACTGCCCCGAGTGCGGCCGCCCGATCTCCCGCCAGTCGCCGCAGGCCATCGTCGACAAGGTCCTGGAGCTGCCGGAGGGGAGCCGCTTCCAGGTCCTGTCGCCGCTCGTGCGCGAGCGCAAGGGCGAGTTCGTCGACCTCTTCGCCGACCTGCAGACCAAGGGCTACTCCCGCGCGCGCGTGGACGGGCAGACCATCCAGCTGTCCGACCCGCCGACGCTGAAGAAGCAGGAGAAGCACGCCATCGAGGTGGTCGTGGACCGCCTCACGGTGAAGGAGTCCGCCAAGCGCCGCCTCACCGACTCGGTGGAGACCGCCCTGGGCCTGTCCGGCGGCATGGTCGTGCTCGACTTCGTCGACCTCCCCGAGGACGACCCCGAGCGCGAGCGCATGTACTCCGAGCACCTGTACTGCCCGTACGACGACCTGTCCTTCGAGGAGCTGGAGCCTCGCTCCTTCTCCTTCAACTCTCCCTTCGGCGCCTGCCCCGACTGCACCGGCATCGGCACGCGCATGGAGGTGGACCCCGAGCTGATCGTCCCGGACGAGGAAAAAACCCTGGACGAGGGCGCCATCCACCCCTGGTCGCACGGGCACACCAAGGACTACTTCGGCCGCCTGATCGGTGCCCTCGCGGACGCGCTCGGCTTCCGCACGGACATCCCGTTCGCGGGCCTGCCGCAGCGGGCCAGGAAGGCCCTGCTCTACGGCCACAAGACCCAGATCGAGGTCCGCTACCGCAACCGGTACGGCCGCGAGCGCGTGTACACCACGCCCTTCGAGGGCGCGGTGCCGTTCGTGAAGCGCCGGCACAGCGAGGCCGAGAGCGACGCCAGCCGCGAGCGCTTCGAGGGCTACATGCGCGAGGTGCCCTGCCCCTCCTGTGAGGGCACGCGCCTGAAGCCGATCGTCCTCGCGGTCACGATCATGGAGAAGTCGATCGCCGAGGTCTCCGCGATGTCGATCAGCGACTGCGCGGACTTCCTGGGTCGGCTGAAGCTGAGCGACCGTGACAAGAAGATCGCCGAGCGGGTGCTGAAGGAGGTCAACGAGCGGCTGCGCTTCCTGGTCGACGTCGGCCTCGACTACCTCTCGCTGAACCGCGCGGCGGGCACGCTGTCCGGCGGCGAGGCCCAGCGCATCCGTCTGGCCACCCAGATCGGCTCCGGCCTCGTCGGCGTCCTGTACGTCCTGGACGAGCCGTCCATCGGCCTGCACCAGCGGGACAACCACCGGCTGATCGAGACCCTGGTCCGGCTCCGCGACATGGGCAACACGCTCATCGTCGTGGAGCACGACGAGGACACCATCAAGGTCGCCGACTGGGTCGTGGACATCGGCCCCGGCGCCGGCGAGCACGGCGGCAAGGTCGTGCACAGCGGCTCCCTCACGGAGTTGCTCGCCAACACCGAGTCGCAGACCGGCGCGTACCTCTCGGGCCGCAAGGCGATCCCGCTTCCGGACATCCGCCGTCCCCGCGACCCGTCCCGCAAGCTCACCGTGCACGGCGCCCGTGAGAACAACCTTCAGGACATCGACGTGTCCTTCCCGCTGGGCGTGTTCACGGCCGTCACTGGCGTCTCCGGATCCGGCAAGTCGACGCTGGTCAACGACATCCTGTACACACACCTGGCCCGCGAGCTGAACGGCGCGAGGAACGTCCCCGGACGGCACACGCGCGTGGACGGCGACGACCTGGTCGACAAGGTCGTGCACGTCGACCAGTCGCCGATCGGCCGCACCCCGCGGTCCAACCCGGCGACGTACACCGGCGTCTTCGACCACATCCGCAAGCTGTTCGCCGAGACCACCGAGGCGAAGGTCCGCGGCTACCAGCCCGGTCGCTTCTCCTTCAACGTCAAGGGCGGCCGTTGCGAGAACTGCGCGGGCGACGGCACGATCAAGATCGAGATGAACTTCCTCCCGGACGTCTACGTCCCGTGCGAGGTCTGCCACGGCGCCCGGTACAACCGGGAGACTCTGGAGGTCCACTACAAGGGCAAGTCCATCGCCGACGTGCTGAACATGCCGATCGAGGAGGCCACCGACTTCTTCGAGGCCGTCCCGGCCATCTCCCGGCACCTGAGGACGCTGAAGGACGTCGGCCTCGGCTATGTCCGCCTCGGCCAGTCCGCGACCACGCTCTCCGGCGGTGAGGCCCAGCGCGTGAAGCTGGCCAGCGAGCTGCAGAAGCGATCCACCGGACGCACGGTCTACGTCCTGGACGAGCCGACCACCGGTCTGCACTTCGAGGACATCAGCAAGCTGCTGAAGGTCCTCGGCGGCCTGGTCGACAAGGGCAACACGGTCATCGTCATCGAGCACAACCTCGACGTGATCAAGACCGCCGACTGGATCGTGGACATGGGTCCGGAGGGCGGCGCCGGCGGTGGACTCGTGGTCGCCGAGGGCACGCCCGAGGAGGTCGCCGGGGTGCCGGCCAGCCACACCGGCAAGTTCCTGCGCGAGATCCTCGGTGCCGACCGCATCAGCGACGCCGAACCGGTGAAGGCGCCGCGGGCCGGCACGGCCAAGAGGACGGCCGCCGCGAAGACGGCGGCGAAGAAGACGGTGACGGCCAGGGCCAACAACACGGCGACCAAGAAGGCCGACGCGGTCACGAAGAAGTCGACGACCGCGAAGAAGACGACGCGGGCACGCAAGGCCTGACACATCACCAGAAAAGTGGCGCCCCGCGGGAACTCCCCGCGGGGCGCCACTCGTTCCACCATCAGCCACCCCGGCTCCGAGGTCCGCCAGGTCCCCCGCACCACGGGTCCGGCCGCACCTTGACAACAGCAGAGAGGAAAACAGCAGAGAGAAAAGGGGCCGCTCACAGTTCGCCGAGCTCGGCCGCGAACGGCGGCTCGGCCCCAGCCCGCGAGCAGGTGATCGCAGCCGCGCGTGCCGCGAAGCGCAGCAGCCGCGTCCAGCCCTCCGTCCCGAGGGCGGCGAGCGCTTCCTCCGACAGCGCGTCCAGGGTGGAAAGCCCGTGCAGCAAGGCCGCGTTCACCGTGTCACCGGCGCCGATGGTGTCCACCACGGCGACCCTCTCGCCCGGTACGGAGTACTCCGCGCCGTCCCGGGTGAACGCCGTCAGACCGTCCCCGCCCCGGGTCACCACCACGGCCGCCGGTCCCGCGGCCAGCCACTCGCGCGGGGTGCCGCCCAGCCACTCGGCGTCCTCCGCGGACAGCTTCAGCAACGTCACCGAGGGCAGCCAGCTCTTGAAACGCGCCCGGTAGGCGTCCGCGTCCGGGATCAGTCCCGCCCGGATGTTGGGGTCGAGCGCGGTGAACAGCCGCTGCCCGGCCGCCGCGCGCATCAGCTCCTCATAGGCGCTCGCCCCCGGTTCCAGGACGAGCGAGCACGTACCGAAGGACACCGCGCGGGTGCCGGCGGGCATCGCGGTGGGGGCGGTGAACAGACGGTCGGCGGTGCCGTCGACATAGAAGGAATAGGCGGCCGAGCCACCGTCGTCGATCGTGGCCACCGCCAGCGTCGTCGGCTCCGTTCCGCGCTGCACGCCCGACACGTCCACCCCAGCGCGCCGCAGCCCGTCGAGCAGGGCCTCACCGAAGGCGTCGTGCGACGTCCGGGAGCAGAACGCGGTGCGGGAGCCGAGCCGGCCGAGGGCCACGGCGGTGTTGTACGGGCCGCCGCCGAGCGCCGGCTTCAGGGCCGCTAGGGCTCCGGAGCCCTGCGGTACCAGGTCGATCAGTGCCTCACCGGCGACGACGATCACGAGGCGGTTCCCTTCTGCGACGGCGTGGATGATGCGGTGTGCCCGGACTCCTCGGACCCGCCCGGCGCCTCCGGGCACCCGCAGGACGTGCGATGGACGAACGCGCACGGCAGTCGCACGGTCCGGGTCGGCCGGCGCGGCTCGTCGAGACGGTCCAGGAGCACCCGGACGGCCTGCGCGCCCAACTCCCTGCTGGGCTGGGCGATGGCGGTGAGCCGGGGTGAGAACAGATCGGCCCAGGCGAAGTCGTCGAAGCAGCACAGGGCGATGTCGTCCGGGACGGACAGGCCGTGCCGGCGCAGGGCGCGCAGGGCGCCGATGGTCATGGCGTTGTTGGCCGTGACGAGTGCCGTGGGCGGTTCGGGGAGGGCGAGCAGGGCGGCCGTGGCCTGCTCGGC
This sequence comes from Streptomyces sp. NPDC052107, assembly GCF_040680215.1. Lineage (NCBI taxonomy): Bacteria > Bacillati > Actinomycetota > Actinomycetes > Kitasatosporales > Streptomycetaceae > Streptomyces > Streptomyces sp. NPDC052107. The sequence goes on along the minus strand of NZ_JBFAWG010000012.1, from coordinate 201,880 downwards.
ACCGGTGGACTCGGAGTTGCCGGACACCAAAAGCCGTTCATCGAGGTCCAGGCCGGCGGCGCCGAGGCCGTCCCGGTAGCCGGAGACACGCTCACTGGTGGTGCTGAGCCCGGGCAGGCCCGCGACCAGGCCGATCCTGTGGTGGCCCAGCCCGGCGAGATGGGTGACCAGACGGGCGGTCGGCTCGGCGCTGTCGGCGCATACCTGGTCGTACCAGGGCGTGTCCTCGTCGGGGGCGGCGCCCGCTCCACCACCCACCACAGAGCGGTCCGACACGTCGGTGTCGATCACCCGGTCCAGGAACACGGTCGGCACGGCGTGGCGGCGGAGATAGCCGACGAGTTCGTGCGGACGCGCGGAGGGAGCGACGATCACGCCGTCCACCCGGCGCTCATGGAGGAGCTGCACGACCTTGCGTTCGTGCCCGGGGTCGTCGTGCGGGTCCGCGATGAGCAGGCTGTAGCCCGCCTCCAGGACGGCGGCCTCGACGCCCTGCAGGATCTCCGTGAAGTACGGGTTGCTGATCGCCGACACCGCGAGCCCGATGGAGCGGGTGCGGGAGGTCACCAGGGACCGCGCCAGGGTGTTGGGGGTGTAGCCGAGGGCGTCGACGGCGTCCAGCACGGCTTGGCGGGTGTGGGGCAGCACCGGGCGGGTGCCGTTCAGGACGTGAGAGACGGTCGCCACGGAGACCCCTGCGCTCCGCGCGACGTCCGCCATGGTGGGCATCGTGTCTCCCTCCTGCACCGCGACCGGGGCGAAGGCCTTCCGGCCGGGACGCTATCCCATTGACCGCCCCTGCGTAAACGCTTGCGTAAGCGTTTACGTCGACCGCACGGTCTTCCCAGAGCGCCCCTTCGCTCCTCACTGCCACACCCCGCCCCCGTCCCTGCGGTCGTCGCCCCCGCCCCGGGGCCGGCGCTCGTGCCCGGGTATCGTCACGACGCACACCCCTCGAGCAGTGGAGTCCCAGATGCCCGCCCGACCGTCCGCGAGCCGTCGTACCGTCCTTCGAGGGGCCGCTGTGGTCCCGGTCGCCGGGCTCGGCCTGGCCGCATGCGCGGCGCCGAGCCAGGGCAGCTCGGTCGCGGCCACCCCGACCGCGCCGGTCGACCTCGGCGCCGAGAACGAGGTGTCGAAGGGCGGCGCCAAGCTCTACCGGGACCACAACGTCGTCGTCAGCCGCGACGGGAGCGGCGCGCTGAAGGCCTACAGCACGATCTGCACGCACGCGGGGTGCCCCATCAACACGCTCCAGGGGACGACCCTGATCTGCCCCTGCCACGGCAGCCAGTTCGACGCGGTCACGGGCAAGGTGGTCCAGTCACCGGCCACCGAGCCCCTGACCGAGCTGCCGGTGAAGACCACGAACGGCAGGATCATCGCCGGCCCGGGCGCCTGAACGGACAGCCACGCTGACGCCCTGGGCGCGTGAACGGGGTGTACGGCCGCGCAACACCGCCGGCGCAGCCTTGCGCGCCGTCATGCCCCGGCGCGGCCGTGCCGCCACGCCGCCGCATCGGGCAGCCGCGTCCCCGCTGGGCCCCAGCCTCGGCCCGGCGCGGCTTGGGCCCTCGGGCCCTAGCGCCCCGGCTCTGGTCCCCGGTCCGCGGCTCCCGGCTCTGGATCCCCGGCCCTCGGCCTCCGGTCCTCGCCGACCCCTCGGCTCCTTGCCCCCGGTCCCCCCCAGGCCCCGCTGTCGTCGAGCGCCGCGCCACACTTCCCGGGCCGTCACCCGCGCCCCTGTGTCACCACAGGTACCGCCGAGCCGCCCCGCCCCACCCCACCCCGCCCCGCGCGCTCGCCTCCCCGCGCGCCACGCCCAGCGCCCACGCCTGCGGGGCGCACGCCCCGCTGACCCACGCCCATCGCCCCGCGCCCGGCATATCCACACCCCCCGCGCCCAGCTCGTCCCACTCATCCGAACCGTCTCAACAGACTCACACCTGCTCCGGTATCACTCCCATTCCCAAGCGATCCCGACGATCCCCGGCCGTATCCGTGGCTCAACCACGTGGACGCAGTGGTGGGGGCCGGTGACCGGCAGTTCGTGGCGGCCGGTGCGGGGGGCCGCCGTCGAGTGCTGGGTGAAACGGTGGCAGCGGGCCGGCAGCGCGGCCGCGTCGAAGCGCACCTGGAGGGCGTACTGGCCGCCGGAGAAGCCGAAGCGGTGGAGGTACTCGCGGCTGGGCCCGGCCGTGCCGTCCTCGATGCCGTACCGGAAGAGGAAGGTGTCGCCGGTGCGCAGCCGGGTGTCGAAGAGCAGCTCCGCGGCCAGTACGCCGGTGTCCTGGTCCCAGCGGACGCGTCCGGTGCGGCAGTTCTCCAGCGCCCGCACCCGGATGTCGTGCGGGCGGCAGCCGGGGTCGCCGTGGTGAACGGCGACGAAGCGGTCGACGCCGTCGCGGTGGGCCCGCACGATGTGGTGGGCCTCGCGGCCGGCCAGCTCGCGCCGGGCGCCGATGCGGACGCATTCGTGGTGGCCCACGGTGTGCAGCCCGCCGTCGAGGGACCATCCCAGCTCGGCCCGGAGCCGGTCCAGGACGTCCGAGGCCTCGATCAGGGAGCGGTAGGAGCGCCCCGCCGGGCGGCCGCCCGCCGCGCGCCCGTCGGCCGCGGCGAGCAGCCGGATCAGTGACTCGTCCGGCAGCTGGAGGATCTCCTCCAGCGCCCGTACGGCCCGCAGCGACTCCGGGCGCTGAGGGCGGCGGGCGCCCTGCTGCCAGTAACTCAGGCTGGTGACACCGACCTTGACCCCGTGCCGGGACAGATGGTGCTGGACGCGCTGGAGCGGCAGCCCGCGTGCGGCGATCGCGGCGCGCAGCGCCACATGGAAGGGGCCGCCCCGCAGGGCCGTGTCCAGTTCCGCGATGGGGAGGTGCGCGTGCTCTGTGGCATGCCGCATGCCGGGGCGCCTTTCTGTGTGGTGTCGCTACGGCTGGTCAGACCGCCTGCGCTGGTGTGCGGGGCCACCCCCGTGGGCGTCGTGGACGCCCTGGCTGTGCACGCCGCGTTCGCACGCGTGCGTGCACGGCCCCGAGTTCCCCCGCATTGAAGCGTGTTGACCAGACCCCGACAACACCTCTAACCCGCCACGACCACCCGTGGCCGGGCCGCGTCTGCGCGCCGGAGCCCGCGGCCGCGAGCGTCAGGCCCGCCCGAGCCGGCCGATGGGAAGACCGACGCGTGACGGAGACGTGGACTTTCGACGGTCGAAACCTGGCTGACCGGCTCCGCCGGGCGCCGGCTGTCCGTGGTGAGCAACAGCGAACGCGCGCTGGTGATGCTTCTCGACGGAGAGGACGACCCGGAAGCCCACGCCGTCTCCGCGGGATCCGGAGGGGTCAGCGTGGGTTTCCGGCTGGCGAACGGGCAGTGCGACACGTACCCCGACGAGGACACCGTGCCGCTCGACGAGGCGTTCCGTATCGTGCGGCACATGATCCGCACGGGCGTGCCGCCGGCCGGCACCGGATGGGTTGTGGACGGCTGAGCGGCACGGCGTAGGCGTTGTGCACAGGCCCGACGCGGTGTCGGTGCTCGCCAGTAGGGTGTGAGACATGGCCGACCCCTCCAGCTACCGCCCCAGGCCGGGTGAGATCCCGGACTCCCCGGGGGTGTACAGGTTCCGTGACGAGCACCGCCGGGTGATCTACGTCGGAAAGGCGAAAAGCCTGCGCCAGCGCCTGGCGAACTACTTCCAGGACCTGGCGAACCTGCACCCGCGCACCCGGACGATGGTGACCACCGCCGCGTCCGTGGAGTGGACCGTTGTGTCCACGGAGGTCGAGGCCCTCCAGCTGGAGTACTCCTGGATCAAGGAGTACGACCCCCGGTTCAACGTCAAGTACCGCGACGACAAGAGCTACCCCTACCTCGCGGTGACGATGAACGAGGAGTTCCCGCGCGTGCAGGTGATGCGCGGTCACAAGAAGAAGGGCGTCCGGTACTTCGGGCCGTACGCCCACGCGTGGGCCATCCGGGACACCGTCGACCTGCTGCTGCGCGTGTTCCCGGTGCGCACCTGCTCGGCCGGCGTGTTCAAGAACGCCGCCCGCACCGGCCGCCCCTGCCTGCTCGGCTACATCGGCAAGTGCTCCGCCCCCTGCGTCGGCCGGATCACCCCCGAGGACCACCGGGAGCTGGCCGAGGAGTTCAGCGACTTCATGGCCGGCCGCACCGGGACCTACCTCCGCCGTCTGGAGAAGCAGATGATGGAGGCGGCCGAGGAGATGGAATACGAGCGTGCGGCGCGGCTGCGCGACGACATCGAGGCCCTGAGGAAGGCCATGGAGAAGAACGCCGTCGTGCTCGCCGACGCGACGGACGCCGACCTCATCGCCGTCGCCGAGGACGAGCTGGAGGCGGCCGTACAGATCTTCCATGTGCGCGGCGGCCGGGTGCGCGGCCAGCGCGGCTGGGTGACCGACAAGGTCGAGGAGATCACTACCGGCGCCCTGGTCGAGTACGCCCTGCAGCAGCTCTACGGCGAGGAGACCGGGGACGCCGTCCCCAAGGAGGTCCTGGTCCCGGCGCTGCCCGAGCCCGTCGAGCCGGCCCAGGAGTGGCTGACCGGCCGCCGCGGGGCGAACGTCTCGCTGCGCATCCCGCAGCGCGGCGACAAGAAGGCGCTCATGGAGACCGTGCAGCGCAACGCCCTGCAGGCGCTCGCGCTGCACAAGACCAAGCGCGCCTCCGACCTGACCACGCGCTCGCGTGCCCTGGAGGAGATCGCCGAGGCCCTCGACCTGGACAGCGCCCCGCTGCGCATCGAGTGCTACGACATCTCGCATCTCCAGGGGGACGACGTGGTCGCCTCCATGGTCGTCTTCGAGGACGGCCTGCAGCGCAAGAGCGAGTACCGCCGCTTCCAGATCAAGGGTTTCGCCGGTCAGGACGACGTCCGCTCCATGCACGAGGTGATCACCCGCCGCTTCAAGCGGTACCTCGCGGAGAAGGAGAGGACGGGGGAGTGGGCCGACGGCTCCGGCACCGAGGACGCCCTCACCGACGGCGACGGCACGCTCACCGGCCCGGACGAGATCACCAACTCCCTCAACGACGACGGTCGTCCGAAGAAGTTCGCCTATCCGCCCCAGCTCGTCGTGGTCGACGGCGGGCAGCCGCAGGTCGCCGCGGCCTGGCGCGCACTGGACGAGCTGGGCATCGACGACATCGCCGTCTGCGGCCTCGCCAAGCGCCTGGAGGAGGTCTGGCTGCCCGGCGACGACGACCCGGTGGTCCTGCCCCGCACCAGCGAGGGCCTCTACCTCCTCCAGCGCGTTCGCGACGAGGCCCACCGGTTCGCGATCACCTACCAGCGCACCAAGCGCGCCAAACGCTTCCGGGCCGGCCCCCTGGACGACGTCCCCGGCCTCGGCGAGACCCGCAAACAGGCGCTCATCAAGCATTTCGGCTCGGTGAAGAAGCTGCGGTCCGCCACAATCGAAGAGATCCAGGGGGTGCCCGGGATAGGCCGGAAGACGGCCGAGACCATCGCCGCGGCCCTCGCCCAGGCGGCTCCGGCCGCACCCGCCGTGAACACGGCGACTGGAGAGATCATTGATGACGAGGAACCCGATACGACGGCGGGTTCCTCGGGGGAGCCCGTAACCGCGGGCCGCCCGGACGAACGACGGGGGCAGGAGAGATGACGGAGCACGAAGCACAGCCCACAGCGGAGCGAGATCGGGCCCACAGGGAAGCGGGGCAGGATCAGCCGCACTCCGCGGCGGGCGAGCAGCCCGCGGCCCAGGAAAACGGAGCACAGGTGAGCACGGACGGCACGTCGGCCTCGAGCCCGGAAGCGGCCATCCCCGAGCTGGTGATCATCTCCGGCATGTCCGGAGCGGGACGGTCGACGGCGGCTAAGTGTCTGGAGGACCTCGGCTGGTTCGTCGTGGACAACCTCCCGCCCGCTCTCATCCCCACCATGGTGGAGCTGGGCGCCCGCTCGCAGGGCAACGTGGCGCGGATCGCGGTCGTCGTGGACGTGCGCGGCCGGCGCTTCTTCGACAATCTGCGCGAATCCCTCGCCGACCTCGACACCCGGGGCGTCACCCGGCGGATCGTCTTCCTCGAATCCTCCGACGACGCCCTGGTGCGCCGCTTCGAGTCGGTGCGCCGCCCGCACCCGCTGCAGGGCGACGGCCGCATCGTGGACGGCATCGCCGCCGAGCGCCAGCTGCTGCGCGAGCTGCGCGGCGACGCCGACCTGGTGATCGACACCTCCAGCCTGAACGTGCACGAGCTGCGCGCCAAGATGGACGCCCAGTTCGCCGGCGAGGAGGAGCCCGAGCTGCGGGCCACCGTGATGTCCTTCGGCTTCAAGTACGGCCTCCCGGTCGACGCCGACCTGGTCGCGGACATGCGGTTCCTGCCCAACCCGCACTGGGTCCCGGAGCTGCGCCCGTTCACCGGTCTGAACGAGGAGGTGTCGGCGTACGTCTTCAACCAGCCGGGCGCGAAGGACTTCCTCGACCGGTACGCCGAACTGCTGCGGCTCATCGCCGCCGGCTACCGGCGCGAGGGCAAGCGGTATGTGACTATCGCCATCGGCTGTACCGGCGGTAAGCACCGCTCGGTCGCGATGTCGGAGAAGCTCGCCGCGCGCCTCGCGGCCGAGGGTGTGGAGACGGTGGTCGTACACCGGGACATGGGACGGGAATGACGGAACGTACACGGCGGCTCGGCATGCTGCGCCGGATGGTGCCGGAGGGGCGCTCCAGCCGTGCCACGGCCGAGGGGACGGCCCGCCCCGCCGAGGCCCGCGGTGGCCGGCCCCGCCGCCGGGGCGCACAGCCCAAGGTGGTCGCGCTCGGCGGCGGCATGGGCCTGTCCGCCTCGCTCGCCGCGCTGCGCCGGATCACCGGCGACCTCACCGCCGTCGTCACCGTGGCCGACGACGGCGGCTCCAGCGGCCGGCTCCGTGACGAGCTGGGCGTGCTGCCGCCTGGCGACCTGCGCAAGGCGCTGGCCGCGCTGTGCGGCGACGACGAGTGGGGCCAGACCTGGGCCCGGGTCATTCAGCACCGCTTCCAGTCCAAGGGCGATCTGCACGAGCACGCGGTCGGCAATCTGCTGATCGTCGCCCTGTGGGAGCAGCTCGGCGACCACGTCCAGGCCCTGGACCTGGTCGGCAAGCTGCTCGGCGCGCACGGGCGGGTGCTGCCGATGTCCGCCGTGCCGCTGGAGCTGCAGGCCCTGGTCAAGGGGCACGACCCGGAGCGCCCGGACGACGTGGACACGGTGCGCGGGCAGGCGAACGTCGCCCTCACGCCAGGCGAGGTCCAGTCGGTGCACCTGGTGCCGAACGACCCGCCGGCGGTCCCCGAGGCCGTGGCGGCGGTCCTGGACGCGGACTGGGTCGTGCTCGGCCCGGGCTCCTGGTTCTCCTCGGTGATCCCGCATCTGCTCGTCCCCGAGCTGCTGGACGCCCTGATGACGACCAAGGCGCGCAAGGTGCTGTCGCTGAACCTCGCCCCGCAGCCGGGAGAAACCGAGGGCTTCTCCCCGCAGCGTCATTTGGAGGTTTTGGGGCGACACGCCCCTAAACTCGCCCTGGACGTGGTGCTGGCCGACGAGGCCGCCGTGCTCGACCGCGACTCGCTCACCGAGGCCGCCAAGCGGCTGGGAGCCGCGGTCGAGCTGGCGCCGGTGGCCCGGACCGACGGAACACCCCGGCACGACCCGGAGCTGTTGGCCGCCGCGTACGACCGTATTTTTCGGATGCATGGAAGGATCGGCCCATGGCGATGACGGCAGCGGTGAAGGACGAGATCTCCCGGCTTCCCGTCACCCGGACCTGCTGCAGGAAGGCGGAGGTCTCCGCCATTCTGCGGTTCGCCGGCGGCCTTCACCTGGTGAGCGGGCGCATCGTGATCGAGGCGGAGCTGGACACCGCGATGGCGGCCCGCCGGCTCAAGCGGGACATCCTGGAGATCTTCGGCCACAGCTCCGAGCTGATCGTGATGGCGCCCGGCGGGCTGCGCCGCGGCTCGCGCTATGTCGTGCGGGTCGTCGCGGGCGGTGACCAGCTGGCCCGCCAGACGGGACTCGTGGACGGCCGGGGCCGCCCGATCCGCGGCCTGCCCCCGCAGGTGGTCTCCGGGGCCACGTGCGACGCGGAGGCGGCCTGGCGCGGGGCCTTCCTGGCGCACGGTTCGCTGACTGAGCCCGGCCGTTCCTCCTCCCTGGAGGTGACCTGCCCGGGGCCCGAGGCCGCGCTGGCGCTGGTCGGCGCCGCCCGCCGGCTGTCCATCGCCGCCAAGGCCCGTGAGGTGCGGGGCGTGGACCGGGTGGTCGTCCGCGACGGCGACGCGATCGGCGCGCTGCTGACCCGGCTCGGCGCGCACGAGTCGGTGCTGGCCTGGGAGGAGCGCCGGATGCGCCGCGAGGTGCGCGCCACGGCCAACCGGCTCGCGAACTTCGACGACGCCAACCTGCGCCGCTCGGCCCGGGCCGCCGTGGCCGCCGGTGCCCGGGTGCAGCGGGCGCTGGAGATCCTGGGCGACGAGGTCCCCGAGCACCTCGCCGCCGCCGGACGCCTGCGCATGGAGCACAAGCAGGCCTCCCTGGAGGAGCTGGGCGCGCTCGCCGACCCGCCGCTGACGAAGGACGCGGTCGCGGGCCGTATCCGCCGCCTGCTGGCCATGGCCGACAAGCGCGCCGCCGACCTGGGCATCCCGGGCACGGAGGCCAACCTCAGCGAGGAGCTGGCGGACAACCTGGCCGGCTGACCGGCCACATCAACAGGCCGGTGCCGAGGCCCAGCCGGGGCTTGGGCGCCGGCTTTCGCATGCCTGACAAACCTTCATTTGAGTGGCCGTGAGGCGCTCTTGACTCGATCGCTGTCTGACATGAGCCTGGCAACCTGTTCGCCGTTGTGGCGGACCACCGCTAGGGGGGTTCATGAGACACAGAGCGAGATCGATCCTCGCTGTCGGCGCGCTCCTGATCGGCGGAGCGAGCCTCGCACCCGTAGCCCAGGCACAGAGCGGAAGTCCGGCGAAGTCCGACCCGGACGCGGTCGAGGTGTTCCGCGCCGACGTCACCAAGGAGCAGGTACCCCTGCTTCTCAAGGCCGGCCAGGACGGCGACGAACTCGCCGAGCAGGTCACCGGAAGCGGTAAGTCCGAGGTCGAGGTCTACCTCACCGGCCGGCAGGCGGCGAAGCTCCGTGAACAGGGCGTCGACCTCACCGAGCACACCGTCCCGGCCAGGGCGGAGGCGCGCATCGACAAGGCGTCCCAGGGCGTGTTCCGCCCCTACGGCGGAAGCGGCGGGCTCAAGGAGGAGATCCTCCGCACCGCCCAGGCCAACCCCGGCCTGACCAAGGTCGAGTCCATCGGCAGGACGGTGAACGGCCAGGACATCCTCGCCCTCAAACTGACCAGGGACGCCAGGAAGACGAAGGACGGCTCCAAGCCGTCCGTGCTGTACATGTCCAACCAGCACGCGCGCGAGTGGATCACACCGGAGATGACCCGGCGCCTGATGCACTTCTACCTGGACCGCTACAAGACCGACAAGCGCATCCGGAGGATCGTCGACTCGACCGAGCTGTGGTTCGTCATCTCGGCCAATCCCGACGGCTACGACTACACGTTCAAGAACTCCACGACCCGCCTGTGGCGCAAGAACCTGCGGGACGTCAACGGCGACGGTGTCATCGGCACGGGTGACGGCGTCGACCTCAACCGCAACTTCCCCTACAAGTGGGGCTACGACGACGAGGGTTCGTCCCCCGACCCGACCAGCGAGACGTACCGCGGCGCGAGCGCCGAGTCCGAGCCCGAGACCAAGGCGCTGGACGGCTTCGAGAAGCGCGTCGGATTCCGTTACGCCGTCAACTACCACTCCGCCGCCGAACTCCTCCTCTACGGCGTCGGCTGGCAGGTCGCCACCCCCACCCCGGACGACGTCCTCTACAAGGCGCTCGCCGGCACCCCGGACAACCCGGCCATCCCCGGCTACCGTTCGCAGGTCTCCTCGGAGCTGTACACCACAAACGGCGAGGCCGACGGGCACGCGTCGAACGTCAACGGCATCGCGATGTTCACCCCCGAGATGTCGACCTGCCAGACCGCGTCACAGATCGACCCGAACGACGCCTGGAAGCCGGAGGACTGCCAGTCGGTCTTCAACTTCCCCGACGACGAGAAGCTGATCCGGCAGGAGTTCGAAAAGAACGTCCCGTTCGCGCTCTCCGTCGCCGAGACCGCCGTGCACCCGGACCGGCCGGTCTCCGCGGTCGGGCTGAGCGCCGCCGACTTCACCCCGGCCACGTTCCCCACGTCGTACGCCCGGGGCGCGGACCAGGAGGTCTCCGTCGTCGTCCGCAGAGCGATCCGCGACAAGGAGCTGAAGTACCGCGTCAACGGCGGCCGTACGCACGACCGGGCGCTGCGGCGCTGGGAGGGCGGCAAGACCTACGGCGGCCGGGACGACCTGTACTTCGACGAGTACCGGGCCAAGGTGCGGGGCGGCGCGCCGGGCGACAAGGTCGAGGTGTGGTTCACCGGCGAGACGAAGGGCGGCAGGAAGGTCTCGAGCTCGCACTTCACGTACACCGTCGCCGGGCGGCCCAAGGCCGACACCCTCGTCGTCGCCGAAGAGGGCGCGGCCGCCACGCAGGCGCAGAAGTACGCGGACGCGGTGAAGGCGACCGGGCACCGGGCGATCGTGTGGGACGTCGCCACGCAGGGCGCGCCGGACGCGCTCGGCGTGCTGAAGCACTTCCGGACGGTCGTGCACTACTCGGGCGCGAACGGCCCCGGCAACGCCACCCAGCTCCAGCTGCGCGCCTACCTCAACGAGGGCGGCCGGCTGATCGAGGCCGGTGAGCTGGCCGGCGGCAGCGTCGACCTCGGCGACGGCACCCTCTCCGACGACTTCAGCCAGTACTACCTGGGCGCCTACAGCCGTACGTCGACCAAGGGAGCCACCGGCTTCACCGGCTCCGGCGCCCTGGACGGCTACGCCGGCGCCCTCGGCGACGCGCCCGGCAATCCGCTGGAGGCGGCCGGCACCTACGGCGTCACCTCCGACGAGCTACCGGTGTCCGCGTACCCGCAGTTCACGAGCGCGGGCGCGGGCCGGTTCGCCGGGACGGTCAGTCCCTACGGGCCGTACGCCGGCTCCTACATGGCCGCCGCCGTGCACACCGACGACGCCTACAAGCGCCTCACCCGCACCATCGACCTCACCGGCGTCGGCGCCGCCGACAAGCCGGCCCTGCGCACGCGGCTGTTGTGGGACACCGAGCCGGGCTACGACCACGCGGTGATCGAGGCGCACACCGTGGGAGCCGACGACTGGACCACGCTGCCGGAGGCCTCGGGCGCCACGAAGACGGCCGTGCCGGCGGACTGCGGGCAGGGGTTCCTGATCGCCGAGCATCCGTGGCTGAAGCACTATCTGACGCTCGCGAACAACGCCTGCACCGCGACGGGTACGACCGGCTCCTGGAACAGCGTCACCGGCAGCTCCGGCGGCTGGCAGCAGGTCACCTTCGACCTGAGCGCCTACGCCGGGAAGTCCGTCGAGGTCTCGATCGGCTACATCACCGACCCGGGCACCGGCGGACACGGCGTGCTCGCGGACGACGCCTCGCTCGTCGTCGGCGGGACGGCGAAGGAGACCGAGGGATTCGAGTCGTCGATGGGCGCATGGCACGTGGCCGGACCGCCCGCGGGCAGCCCGCCGGTGCTGAAGGACTGGGCGCGCTCCGGCGCGTTGTTCCAGACGTACGGAGCGGTCACCACGGACGACACCGTGCTGCTCGGTTTCGGCCTGGAACAGGTGCCGTCGGCGGCCGACCGGGCAGCTCTGATGAGGAAGTCGTTCGCGGCGCTCGGCGGGTGAGGGCCGCCACGTTGACAGATCCCGCTCACCTTGTTCCAACAGGTGAGCGGGAGCCCTCTCAACGGTGCGCGGAAGAGGCCCTGATCAAGTGAGCCGACCCGCTCACGAACGAGTGAAGACGGCGCAAAAACCGCCCGGCATTCCGTACTAAATACGAGTGAATCCACTGCCGTTCCGGGACGTTCCGTACCCTACTGACGGGTACGGAACGCCTGCCCGTGTATGGGCCATCTCGATGTCACCCCGGGGCCCTCGGAGAGGTAGGGTCGGTGGTGGTCGGGGACATCCCAAACAGAGCTCGCCGGCACCGCATGGCCGGCGTACCAACGAGGAGATCGGTTCGTGACGATCCGCGTAGGCATCAACGGCTTCGGCCGCATCGGGCGTAACTACTTCCGCGCGCTGCTGGAGCAGGGGGCGGACATCGAGGTTGTGGCTGTCAACGACCTGGGTGACACCGCGACCACCGCTCACCTGCTCAAGTACGACACGATCCTGGGTCGCCTCAAGCAGGAGGTCTCCCACACCGCCGACACCATCACCGTGGACGGCCACACCATCAAGGTGCTCTCCGAGCGCAACCCGGCCGACATCCCGTGGGGCGAGCTGGGCGTCGACATCGTCATCGAGTCGACCGGCATCTTCACCAAGAAGGAAGACGCCGCCAAGCACCTCGCCGGCGGCGCCAAGAAGGTCCTCATCTCGGCCCCGGCCAAGGACGAGGACATCACCATCGTGATGGGCGTCAACCAGGACAAGTACGACCCGGCGAACCACCACGTCATCTCCAACGCCTCCTGCACCACCAACTGTGTGGCGCCGATGGCGAAGGTCCTCGACGAGAACTTCGGCATCGTCAAGGGTCTGATGACCACGGTGCACGCGTACACGAACGACCAGCGCATCCTGGACTTCCCGCACAAGGACCTGCGCCGCGCCCGTGCCGCCGCCGAGAACATCATCCCGACCACCACCGGTGCCGCGAAGGCCACCGCCCTGGTGCTGCCGCAGCTCAAGGGCAAGCTGGACGGCCTCGCCATGCGCGTCCCGGTCCCGACCGGCTCGGTCACCGACCTCGTGGTCGAACTGTCCCGTGAGGTCACCAAGGAAGAGGTCAACGCCGCCTTCCAGAAGGCCGCCGAGGGCGAGCTGAAGGGCCTCCTCGACTACACCGAGGACCCGATCGTCTCCTCCGACATCGTCAACGCCCCGGCGTCCTGCACCTTCGACTCCTCCCTGACCATGGTCCAGGAGGGCAAGAACGTGAAGGTCATCGGTTGGTACGACAACGAGTGGGGCTACTCCAACCGCCTCGTCGACCTCACGGTCTTCGTCGGCAACCAGCTCTGATCGCCGCGAACAGCGGCAGCAGGACCTTGAAGTGAGAGCAGGGCTCGGGCAGCGCACCGCCGCGCTGTCCGGGCCCTGTCTCGCGTATGGACCACGTCCTTTTACGATCAGGTGCACCACGAGCCCTCCTTTGGAGTCCACTCAATGAAGACGATCGACGAACTTCTCGCCGCCGGCGTGAGCGGCAAGCGGGTCTTCGTCCGCGCCGACCTCAACGTGCCGCTGGAGAGCGGCACCATCACCGACGACGGCCGGATCCGCGCTGTGCTGCCCACCGTCAAGGCCCTCGCGGACGCGGGCGCCAAGGTGGTCGTCGCCTCGCACCTGGGCCGCCCCAAGGGCGCCCCGGACCCCGCCTTCTCCCTCGCGCCGGCCGCCTCCCGCCTGGGTGAACTCCTCGGCTCCGCCGTGGCCTTCGCGACCGACACCGTGGGCCAGTCCGCCCAGGACGCGGTCGCCGGCCTGTTGGACGGCCAGGTCGCCGTCCTGGAGAACCTCCGCTTCAACCCCGGCGAGACCAGCAAGGACGACGCCGAGCGCGGCGCCTTCGCCGACCGGCTCGCCGCCCTCGCCGACGTCTACGTCGGTGACGGCTTCGGCGCCGTGCACCGGGGGCATGCCTCCGTGTACGACCTCCCGGCCAGGCTGCCGCACTACGCCGGCTACCTCATCGCCACAGAGGTCGGCGTCCTGAAGCAGCTCACCGAGGACGTCAAGCGCCCCTACGTCGTCGCGCTCGGCGGCGCCAAGGTCTCCGACAAGCTCGCCGTCATCGACCAGCTGCTCGGCAAGGCCGACCGCCTGCTCATCGGCGGCGGCATGGCCTACACCTTCCTCAAGGCCAAGGGCTACGAGGTCGGCATCTCCCTCCTGCAGGAGGACCAGATCCCGACCGTCGCCGAGTACATGGAGCGCGCCGAGAAGCAGGGCGTCGAGCTGGTGCTCCCCGTCGACGTCCTGGTCTCCCGGGAGTTCCCGGACCTGAAGACCAAGGCGCCGGCCGACTACGACGTGGTCGACGCGGACAAGATCCCCGCCGACCAGGAGGGGCTGGACATCGGCCCGAAGACCCGAGAGCTGTACGCCTCGAAGCTCACCGACGCCGCGACCGTCTTCTGGAACGGTCCCATGGGCGTCTTCGAGCACCCCGACTACGCCGAAGGCACCCGGGCCGTCGCCCAGGCCCTCGTCGACTCGGACGGCTTCACCGTCGTCGGCGGCGGTGACTCCGCCGCGGCCGTGCGTACGCTCGGCTTCGACGAGAACGCATTCGGCCACATCTCGACCGGTGGCGGCGCCTCCCTCGAATACCTCGAGGGCAAGACGCTCCCCGGCCTCGCCGCACTGGAGGACTGACCTCGATGAGCACGCGCACGCCGCTGATGGCGGGCAACTGGAAGATGAACCTCAACCACCTCGAGGCCATCGCGCACGTCCAGAAACTCGCCTTCGCCCTGGCCGACAAGGACTACGAGGCCGTCGAGGTCGCCGTCCTGCCGCCCTTCACCGACCTGCGCTCGGTGCAGACCCTGGTCGACGGAGACAAGCTCAAGATCAAGTACGGCGCCCAGGACATCTCGCAGCACGACTCCGGTGCCTACACCGGTGAGGTCTCCGGCCCGATGCTGGCCAAGCTGAAGTGCACCTACGTGGTCATCGGCCACTCCGAGCGCCGCCAGTACCACAACGAGACCGACGAGCTCGTGAACGCCAAGGTCAAGTCCGCCTACAAGCACGGCCTCACCCCGATCCTGTGCGTCGGCGAGGAGCTGGACGTCCGTGAGGCGGGCAACCACGTCAGCCACACCCTCGCCCAGGTCGAGGGCGGTCTGAAGGACCTCCCGGCCGAGCAGGCCGAGACGATCGTGATCGCCTACGAGCCCGTGTGGGCCATCGGCACCGGCAAGGTCTGCGGCGCCGAGGACGCCCAGGAGGTCTGTGCCGCCATCCGCGCCAAGATCGCCGAGCTGTACTCGCAGGACGTGGCCGACAAGGTCCGCGTCCAGTACGGCGGCTCCGTGAAGGCCGGCAACGTCGCCGAGATCATGGCGCAGGCCGACATCGACGGCGCCCTGGTCGGGGGCGCCTCGCTGGACGCCGACGAGTTCGTCAAGATCGTGCGTTTCCGCGATCAGTGACGCACGCCGCGAGTAGGCGGTAGCGGCGATACGTCGTACCCTTGCGGGGGCACAGCCGACGTGCTGTGCCCCCGTCGTCCATCCGTATCCGAGGAAGTTGGTCCAGCCGTGGTTTTGGGGTTCTCGATCGCCCTGATCGTCTTCAGCCTGCTGCTGATGCTGCTGGTGCTGATGCACAAGGGGAAGGGCGGCGGCCTCTCCGACATGTTCGGTGGCGGCATGCAGTCCTCCGTCGGCGGCTCCTCGGTCGCCGAGCGCAACCTGGACCGGATCACCATCGTGGTCGGCCTGCTGTGGTTCGCGTGCATCATCGTCCTCGGCGTCCTGGTGAAGACGAACAGCTGACGACACCCGCGCAGCACACACATCACGCATATTCGGTACGTATGGCCCCATGTTCGGTACGCGCTCCTGGGCGCGGCCTATCATGGGGCTTGCGTCTGGATGTGGGGCTGGTAACTCCAATGACTGGACGCGCGTTGGGCCTTACGTAGACTGAGGCGCTCGCGGCGAAGCGGAACGCCGACTCGCTTCGCGGCACCATCACGCAGGGAGTTACGACCGTGGCAAGTGGCAACGCGATCCGAGGAAGCCGGGTCGGGGCGGGGCCGATGGGCGAGGCCGAGCGCGGCGAGTCCGCGCCGCGGCTGCGCATCTCCTTCTGGTGCTCCAACGGGCACGAGACGCAGCCGAGCTTCGCCAGCGACGCGCAGGTCCCCGACACCTGGGACTGCCCGCGCTGCGGCTTCCCGGCCGGCCAGGACCGGGACAACCCGCCGGACCCGCCGCGCACCGAGCCGTACAAGACGCACCTCGCGTACGTACGGGAGCGGCGCAGCGACGCGGACGGCGAGGCGATCCTCGCCGAGGCGCTCGCCAAACTGCGGGGCGAGATCTAGGAGTTGAGACCGGCCGGGCGCCTTGAGGTGCCTGGCCGGAGCCGTATCGCTCCGCACCGGCCCGACCGATTGTCAGTGGTGCCCTCTACGGTTTTCGTGCAGGCGAGAACCGTGCGGGGGGAGTTCCGACAGTGGTCGAGACGGGGGAGAGGCACGCGCCGGAGTGGCGCGGGGGCTTCGGGCGGTTGTGGACGGCCGCCGTGGTCTCCCGGTTCGGGGACGCCCTGCGCGCAGCCGCGCTCCCGCTGCTCGCCGCCTCGTTGACCGACCGGCCGCTGCTCATCGCCTCGGTCACCGCGTGTGGTTATCTGCCCTGGATCGTCTTCGGGCTCCTCGGCGGCGCGGTCGCCGATCGCGTCGACCAGCGGCGCGCGATGTGGACCGTGGACGCCGCGCGCGGGCTGCTCATGGGTTCCTTCGCGGTGGCCGTCGCCTGGGGACACGCCTCGATCGCGCTGCTCATCGTCCTGGCCTTCACCCTGACCACCCTCCAGACGGTGTTCGACAACGCCGCCACGGCCCTGTTGCCGGCCCTGGTGGACCGGCAGGCGCTCGGCAGTGCCAACGCCCGGCTGATGACGGGGCAGCGGATCGCCGGCGGCCTGCTGGGGGCGCCCGTCGTGCCGGCGCTGATCGCCGCCGGAGCCGCTGTCCCCTTCGCGGCCGACTCCGCCACCTTCCTCGTG
Organism: Streptomyces sp. NPDC052107; assembly: GCF_040680215.1. NCBI lineage: Bacteria > Bacillati > Actinomycetota > Actinomycetes > Kitasatosporales > Streptomycetaceae > Streptomyces > Streptomyces sp. NPDC052107. Next base: position 184,942 of record NZ_JBFAWG010000012.1, on the reverse strand, counting down.
GCCGCCGCGCTGGTCGCCTCCTTGCGGACCGACGCACCCGAGCGCACGGCAAGGCCGGCGGGCGGCAGCCTGCGCCGCGAGATCGCCGCCGGACTGCGCACCCTGTGGCACGACCGGGCCCTGCGCGGGCTGTGCGCCGCCACGGCACTGTGCAACACCGGCATGGGGGCACTGATCGCCACCCTCGTGATCCTGGTGACCGGCTGGCTGCACGCGGGCACGGCCGGGTACGCGGCGGCGACGACCGCGTACACCGTCGGCGGTCTGGCCGGCGGAGCGCTCAACCGGTGGGTCATGGCCCGGCTCGGCCCCCTGCGGACCGTGCTGCTCGCCGGCGCCCTGCAGATCGGCGCGCTCGTCGTCATGGGCTCCGTGCGCAGCCTGACCGCGCTGGTGGCCGCCCTTGCCGTGTTCGGCTGCATGGGCATGCTCTGGAACGTCAACACCACGACCCTGATGCAGCAGCGCACCCCCGCCGAACTGCTCGGCCGGGTCAGCTCCGCCTTCCGCACCCTCGCCGTCGCCGGAGCCCCGCTGGGCGCCCTGCTCGGCGGCGCCGTGGCCACGGCCTGGGGCCGCAACACGCCGGCCCTGCTGACGGCGGCCTTCTTCGTCCTGTCCGTCACCGCGCTGATACCGGCCCGCAAGCCGGACGTACCTGTTGTTGCGCCGCAGGACGACGTGACGACGGCTCGCGCCGCGCGCTGATCAAATAGGTTGGAACAGCTGGGACAGGCACGAAAGAAGGCGGAAGTCGGAAATGAACGCAGACGGCCGTACCAGGCTCAACCAGACGCCCGAATGGACCGCTCTCGCCAAGCACCGGGAGGAACTGGCCGACACCCATCTCAGGGACCTGTTCGCCGACGACCCCAGGCGCGGTGAGGGGTACACGCTCCAGGTCGGCGATCTGTACCTCGACTACTCGAAGCACCTGGTCACCGACGAGACGCTGCGGTTGCTGCGCGAGCTGGCCGCCGCCACGGACGTGTTCGGGCTCAGGGACGCGATGTTCCGCGGCGAGAAGATCAACGTCACCGAGAACCGTGCGGTCCTGCACACCGCGCTGCGTGCCCCGCGCGACGCGGTGATCGAGGTCGACGGGGAGAACGTCGTCCCGAAGGTGCACGCCGTCCTCGACAAGATGGCCGACTTCGCAGGCCGCGTCCGCTCCGGCGCCTGGACCGGCCACACCGGCAAGCGCATCAGGAACGTGGTCAACGTCGGCATCGGCGGCTCCGACCTCGGCCCCGCGATGGCCTACGAGGTGCTGCGCAGCTTCACCGACCGCGCTCTGACGGTCCGCTTCGTCTCCAACGTGGACGGCGCCGACCTGCACGAGGCCACGCGGGACCTGGACCCGGCCGAAACGCTGTTCATCATCGCCTCCAAGACCTTCACCACCATCGAGACCATCACCAACGCCACCTCCGCGCGGAAGTGGCTGGTGGACGCGCTCGGCGACGAGCCGGCGGTCGCCAAGCACTTCGTGGCGCTGTCCACGAACGCCGAGAAGGTCACCGAGTTCGGTATCGACCCGGACAACATGTTCGAGTTCTGGGACTGGGTCGGCGGCCGCTACTCGTACGACTCCGCGATCGGCCTGTCCCTGATGATCGCCATCGGTCCCGACCGGTTCCGGGAGATGCTCGACGGCTTCCGGCTGGTCGACGACCACTTCCGCACCGCGCCCGCCGAGGCCAACGCGCCTTTGCTTCTCGGCCTGTTGGGCATCTGGTACGGCAACTTCCACGACGCCCAGTCGCACGCCGTCCTGCCGTACAGCCACTACCTGTCGAGGTTCACCGCCTACCTGCAGCAGCTGGACATGGAGTCCAACGGCAAGTACGTGGCGCGGGACGGCCGGCAGGTCGAGTGGCAGACCGGACCGGTCGTGTGGGGCACGCCGGGCACCAACGGCCAGCACGCCTACTACCAGTTGATCCACCAGGGCACCAAGCTGATCCCGGCGGACTTCATCGGCTTCGCCGAGCCGGTGGGCGAGCTGAGCGGTGAACTCAAGGCGCAGCACGACCTGTTGATGGCCAACTTCTTCGCCCAGACGCAGGCCCTCGCCTTCGGCAAGAGTGCCGAGGAGGTCCGCGCGGAGGGCGTCCCCGAGGAACTGGTCTCGCACAAGACCTTCCGGGGCAACCGGCCGACGACGACCATCCTGGCGAAGGAACTGACCCCGTCCGTCCTCGGCCAGCTGATCGCCCTCTACGAGCACAAGGTGTTCGTGCAGGGCGCGGTGTGGAACATCGACTCCTTCGACCAATGGGGCGTGGAGCTGGGCAAGGTCCTCGCCAAGCGGGTCGAGCCGGCGCTCACCGAGGGGGTGGAGGTCCCCGGCCTCGACGCCTCGACCAAGGCGCTGGTCGGGAAGTACCGGGAGCTGCGCGGCCGCGGCTGATTCGCCCGCCGAGCCGTCGCGGCGACTTTTTCTGTGTGTTCTCTTTGCACATCCCTTAAGGTTCGGGTGATCTTCAGGGGAGGAAGCGCATGGCGCACAGAGGGTTCGCCGCGGCGGTCGCGGCCGCCGTCATCGGGGTGTCGGTGGCCGGTTGCGGCAGCGGACACCAGCCGGCGGAGTCCAAGGACGGCCGGGCCACGAGCACGGCCGGCTCGGCCTACTCCGGGCTGTCGGACGTTCCGGAGCGACTGGGCAAGGACGGGACGACCATCACGGTCGGGGATCCGGCAGCCCCGGTGACCGTGCACCTGTACGAGGACCCGCGGTGCCCGGTGTGCAAGGAGTTCGAGACCACCGGTGGCGCTCCGCGGCTGCGCTCGGCGACCATCCGGCGGGAGACGAAGACCGAGTACACCCTCGCCTCCTTCCTCGACGACCGGCTCACCGGTTCCGGCTCCCGCAAGGCGGTCAACGCCCTGCGGGCCGCGCTGGACGAGGGCAAGTTCGCCGAATACCACGACGTCCTCTACGCCCACCAGCCCGCCGAGAGCGTCGACGGGTTCACCGACGGGTATCTGCTCAAGCTGGCGGGCCGGGTCCCCGGACTGCGCGGGCCGGACTTCGACTCGGCCGTGAAGACCATGAAGTACCGCTCGTTCGTGATCCGGTCGGAGAAGGCGTACGAGGAGGCGGGCGAAGTGAAGGGCCCCGGTACCCCCACCGCCGAGATCGACGGCATTCGCGTCCCCGCCGAGTACAACGGCGTGCTGTTCGACGGCGATGTGTTCTCCGGGCTGCTCGCGAAGATCCGGGCGAACCCCGACGTGTGGCAGGACGCCGGCTGACACGTCCCACTGGCAGGTTTCTGTCTCCGGCCCGCCGGAGCCGGGGCTCAGGCCACCGCGCTCAGCGTGTCCGCGAGGCGGCTGCGCGCGGCGCGGGCCGCGGGCAGCGCGGCGAGGCCCGCCGCCCCGAGCACGGCTGCCGCGCCCAGCACGAGCAGCAGCGCGGGCGAGGGGGACTGGGCGATCCCGGCGCCGATGCCGCTGGAGCCGCCCTGGGCGTCGATCAGCCGGCGGCCCAGCGGCAGTCCCAGCGCCGTGCCGGCGATCACCGCGGCCAGGGCCGTACAGCTCGTGGCGGTGACGGTGATCGCGGTGATCTGCCGTGGGGACATGCCGATCGCCTTCAGCGCCAGCACGTCCCGCTCGCCCTCGCGGACGCTGCCGCCGATGGCGGTGAGCAGTTCGACCAGCCCGATCAGGGCCAGTACGGCGATCAGCCCGGCGACCACTCCGCGCAGCGGGGACAGACCGTCGGCCGGGTTCGTCACCGTGTGCACGTCGAGGTGGCCCCGGCCGGCCCGGGCCAGTGCGCCGGCCACGTGCTGCGGGTCGGTACCGGAACGCAGCCGCAGTTCGTAGAAGGCGGGGGTCAGCGCGGGGTCGTTCTCGCGGAGGGTGTCCAGGGAGGTGGTCACCACCCGGCCGGCGTTCTGCGGTTCGATGCTGCGGCCCACGATGTGCAGGATCTGCGGCCGGTCGCCCACCGTCATGCGCACCCAGTCGCCGACCCGGGCGTGCAGCAGGTCCAGCAGGCCCTGGCCGGCCACCGCCTCGTCGGGTCCGCGTGCGGTCCGGCCCTCGGCGAGGGCGTAGGGGTAGGGTTCGGCGCGGGTGCCGACGCCGCGCAGTGCGATGGTGCCGGTCTGACCGGGGACCAGCGCGGCGACCTCGACGCCCGGATAGGCGGCGGCGACCTGGTGATCCGCGGTGAGCAGGGATCGTACGGCGGATGTGTCCAAGGCACCGTCGGAGCGGACCGTGAGGGCCGTCGGCACACCCATGCGGTCCGGGCTGCTGTGGAAGCGGTCGATCGTGGTCCAGGCGCTGAGCGCCACCACGATCAGCAGCAGCGGGAGCGTCAGCCGGGCCACGGTGGCCAGCGACCGGCCGCGCCCCGCGAACGCCTTGTGGCAGCCGAGGACCAGCGCGGCCGGCAGCCGCAGCCCGAGAGCCCGCCGGGCGAGGCCGGTCAGCCGGCCGCCGGCCGTCGCGGCCGGGCGTGGCACCGGAACCGGCGGCACCCGACCGGCCCGCCACGCCGCGAGCCCCGTGGTCAGGCCGATGAACAGCACCGCGCCCACGGGTACCACGAACAGCGCCACGGTGTGCCCCGGAAGCCCCTGCCACACGCCCACGGCGTCACCGAGCCGGCCGGGGATCCGGTTGCCCAGTGTCTTGGTGAGCGCCGCGGCGGCCATCGCGCCGAGCAGCGCGTACGTCAGATGCTGGAGCAGGAAGATCCGGACGACCTGGCCGGGCGTGAAGCCGATCGCCTTCAGCACCGAGATGTCCCGCAGATGGCCGCGGATGCGGGTGGCGATCGCCCCGTGCACCGCGAACCCCGCGGCGATCAGGGCGCCGAGACCGAACAGGCCGAGCACCTGCCCGAACAGCCGGTTGTCACCCTGGGCCGCGGAGCGCGCCTGCTGCCAGGTGGAGACCTCGCCGACCGCGCCCGCGCCCAGCACCGTGACGGCACGCTGCACCGCGTAGTCCGTGTCGGCCGGGTCGGCGAGGCGCAGCCCGATCACCTGGCCGCCGGGAGCACGTACGGCGGAGGGCAGGGCCCACACCAGCCCCGGCTGCTCGCCCGTGCTGTAGCGGGGCTCGGCGCTGTCCGCGATGCCCTCGACGGTCAGGGTGCGGGCCGTACCGGGCAGCGTGAGGGTGTCCCCGGGCTCGGCCAGCAGCGCCCGGGCCAGGCTGCTCTCCAGCACCACACCGTCCGGTTCGGCCGTGTCCAGCCAGTGCCCGGCGGTGAGCAGCGGCCGGCCGACGGAGGGCGGCCGCGGCGTGCCGCGCAGCTCCACGGAGGCGCGGGTGCCGCGTACGGCGACGGTGGCGGACTCGGTGCGGTAGGGACCGGCCACGGACTCGACACCACCCAGCCGGGCCAGCCCGCGGGCGTCGGCCGACGGCACGGTGTGGATCCACACATGTGCCCCGCGTGCCTGTGTGAAGACGCGCTGCCAGGGGTTGGTCGCGTAGCCGAACAGGGCGGTGGCCAGCAGCAGCGAGACGACGATCCCGGCCGTGGCCAGCACGAGGAACAGCGCCTCGCCACGGTGGGTGCGCAGGTCCGAGTGCGCCCAGCGCAGGGTGGCTCGTACGTCCCGGAGATCCAGCACCGTCAGTCCCTCAGCTCCAGCACACCGGAGATGCCGCGGCGCCGGGGCGGCGGGGTGCCGTCCAGGGTGGCGTCGTCGGCTATCCGGCCGTCGAAGAAGCTGATCACGCGGTCGGCGGCGCTCGCCAGCCGGGCGTCATGCGTGACCAGCACGATCGTCTGGCCGCGTCCGTGGAAGCGGGACAGCAGCCGCATGACCTCGCGCGTGCCCTTGCTGTCCAGGCTGCCGGCGGGCTCGTCGGCCAGCAGCAGCGGCGGATGGTTGACCAGGGCCCGGGCGAGCGCGACCCGCTGCTGTTCACCGCCGGACAACTCGCCCGGCATGCTGCGCTCCTTGCCCTCGAGCCCGAGCTCGGCCAGCAGCTCCTCCCGCTCGGCGCGGGCCTTCTTCGGCGGAACCCCGGCGAGCAGGGCGGGCAGCTCGACGTTGTCGGCGACCGACAGGTTCGACACCAGGTTGAAGAACTGGAACACGATCCCGATGGCCTTGCGGCGCTCCACCGCCCAGCGCGCCTCGCCGAAGGAGTCCGTGCACCGGCCGTCCAGCCAGATGCTGCCCTCGTCGGGGCGCTGCAGCCCGCCGAGCAGATGCAGCAGCGTCGACTTGCCGGCGCCGGACGGGCCGGTGATCGCCACGAACTCGCCCCGCGCCACGGACAGGTCGACCCCGCGGACGGCGTGCGCCGGGGCACCCTCGCCGTGGTGGGTCTTCACCAGACCCTCGGCGCGCAGCACCGCAGTAGCGTCCTCGCTCATTCCAGTTCCTCCTGGCACCGCTCCAGCCAGTCGAGATCGGCCTGCAGATGCAGCATCGCGCCCTCGATGAGCAGATGGGCGATGCGGTTGTCGCGGTTCTCGGCCGCGGCCAGTTTCGACAGGTTGCGCATGGTGTTGAGGTACTGGCGCCGCTGCCGGTTGATGAGGGCGATCTGGTCGGCGAGACCGGTCTGCGGGGCGAGGGCGAGCTTCATGAAGAACTCGTCCCGCACCCGCGGCTCGTCCTCGGTCTCCTCGAACCAGGCGTGCAGCGCCTCCCGCCCGGCGTCGGTGAGGTGGTAGACCTTCTTGTTGGGCCGGCTGGACTGCTCGACGTCCTCGCCCTCGATCAGTCCCGACTTCTCGAGGCGGCCGAGGGTGACGTAGATCTGGCCGACGTTGGGCTGAGGGTACGCGGAGCCCAGCACTTGCTCAAGGTCCTGCTTCAGCTCGTAGCCGTGGGCCGGGCCGCGGGCGAGGAGTGCCAGGAGGGGCAGGCGCACTCGTGCTGTCCTCCTGTCTGCTCAATGTGCTCCAGGCCCTAGTATCGCCCATACCTAACAGGTATACATGGCCTCTGACTCCCGGGCGAGGAAGCCCGGAGCCGTGTGTACGTGTTCAGGGAGGAACCTATGCGGTGGATACGCGCCGCCGGTAGGGGCCTCCTCGTTCTCGTCGTGATCCTCACCGGGTACGTCGCCTCCGGCGCCCATGCCGACGAGGGCGGGGGAGATGGCCGCGGCCCGCTCACCCTGGCCACCGCCGGTGACCTCACCGGCTATCTCGCCCCGCTGCTCCAGGGCTGGAACCGCACCCACCCCGGCGAGAAGGTCACCCTCGTCGAACTGCCCGACTCCGCCGACGAGACCCACGCCCAGATGACCACCGATCTGCGCGGCGGTGACCGGGGCCGCTTCGACGTCCTCAACATCGACGTCAACTGGACCTCGGAGTTCGCGGCGGCCGGCTGGATCCGCCCGCTGCCGCCGGACCGCTTCCCGCTGAAGAGCTTCCTGCCGCCGGTCGTCGACACGGCCACCTACGACGGCCGGCTGTACGCGGTGCCGTACGTCACGAATGCCGGACTTCTCCTGTATCGCAAGGACATCCTCGCCAAGGAGGGCGTGCCGCCGCCGCGCACCTGGGCCGAGCTGGAGCACGACGCGAAGACCATCGCGCCGAAGTACGGACTCGGCGGCTACGCGGGCCAGTTCCTGCCCTACGAGGGCCTCACCGTGAACGCGGCCGAGGCCGTGTACTCGGCGGGCGGCACGATCCTCGGCGACGAGGGCACCCGGGTCACCGTCGACTCCTCCGCCGCACGCGAGGGCATCGGCTTCCTCGCGCGTGGCGTCCGTGAGGGCTGGATACCCAAGGTGGCGCTGACGTACAAGGAGGAGGAGTCCAAGCAGGCCTTCCAGGACGGCAGGCTGCTCTTCCTGCGCAACTGGCCCTACGCCTACGCCGTCGCCTCCGCCCGGGGCTCCAAGGTCGCCGGAAAGATCGGTGCCGTACCGCTGCCCGGACCCGACGGACCGGGGACCAGTGTGCTCGGCGGCTCCGATCTCGCCGTCAACTCCCATACGGCGCACCCCGATTCGGCCGCCCGACTGATCGCCTACCTCACCAGCGCGCCCGTGCAGCGCCAGGTGCTCACCCGGGGCGCGCTGCCTCCCGTACGCGCCGCGCTCTACGAGGACCCCGAACTCGTACGGCGGTTCCCCTATCTGCCGACCCTGCGCACCGCCGTGCTCACGGCCCGGCCGCGCCCCAAGAGCCCGCACTACGACCAGGTCAGCCTGGTGGTGCAGGCCGTGATGCAGGACGCGCTCACCGGGCGGGAGACGCCCGAGCAGGCCGTGCGCCGGCTGGCGCGCGAGCTCGACGCGATCGCCCGCCGATAGTTACTTGTTAAGTAACGCCCGGATCTCATCTCGGCGCGCGATGCCTAGGTAAGTCCGATTTTGCACCCTCAACTCACCAGTAGCCTGCGTTCTTTTCGTTGACACCCTCACGACACGTCTCCCTAACATGCATGCATGCTGAGTAAGTACCACTGGTGGCGTGACGCGGTGATCTACCAGGTCTACGTCCGCAGCTTTCTCGACAGCACCGGCGACGGCGTCGGCGATCTGGCCGGTGTCCGGGCCGGGCTGCCGTATCTGAAGAAGCTCGGCGTCGACGGCATCTGGCTGAGCCCGTTCTATCCCTCGCCGCAGCACGACCACGGCTACGACGTGGCCGACTACTGCGACGTCGACCCGCTCTTCGGCGACCTCGCCGAGTTCGACCTGCTGATGGGCGCCGCGCACCGGCTCGGCATCAAGGTGCTCCTCGACATCGTCCCCAACCACTGTTCCAGCGAGCACCCCTGGTTCCGCGAGGCACTGGACAGCGCGCCCGGCAGCCCGGCCCGCGCCCGTTTCCACTTCGCCGACGGCCGCGGCCCGGGCGGCAGCGAGCCGCCCAACAACTGGCACGCCATGTTCGGCGGCCCCGCCTGGACCAGGGTCGCCGACGGCCAGTGGTACCTGCACATGTTCACGCCCGAGCAGCCCGACTGGAACTGGCGCGATCCCGAGGTCGCCGCCGAGTTCGACCGCGTCCTGCGCTTCTGGCTCGACCGGGGCGTCGACGGCTTCCGCATCGACGTCGCCGCCGGCCTCTACAAGCACCCCGAACTGCCCGACTCCGACGACCCCGGGGCCGACGCCCGCACCCGCGACTCGGTCAACCCCCTGGCCTGGAACCAGCCCGAGGTGCACGAGGTGTGGCGCTGGTGGCGCGCCGTGTGCGAGGAGTACACCGCACGCGACGGCCGCGAACGCCTCCTCGTCGGCGAGGTCTCCGTCCCCACCGCCCGCGAACACGCCCTGTACGTCCGCCCGGACGAACTCCACCAGGCCTTCTTCTTCGACCTGCTCGGCGCCCCCTGGGACGCCGACGCCTTCCGCAAGGTCGTCTCCGAGGCCATGCAGGACATCGCCGGCACCGGCTCGACCGTCACCTGGGTCCTCAACAACCACGACCAGGTCCGCACCGTCACCCGCTACGGCGAACCCGCCCCCGAGGGCAGCGGACTCGGCACCGCCCGCGCCCGCGCCGCCGCGCTGCTGATGCTGGCGCTGCCCGGGGCCGCGTACATCTACCAGGGCGAGGAACTGGGCCTGCCCGAGGTCGTCGACCTGCCCGACGACGTCCTCACCGACCCGATATTCCGCCGCACCGGCAGCCGCGCCCGCATCCGCGACGGCTGCCGGGTGCCGCTGCCCTGGTCCGGCCAGGCCTCCCCGTTCGGCTTCACCTCCGGCGTCGACGGTGTGAAGCCCTGGCTGCCGCAGCCGGACTACTTCGCCGAGTACGCCACCGACCGCGCCCTCGCCGACACCCGCTCCTTCTGGCACCTGTACCGCGACGGCCTCCAACTCCGCGCCACCCTGCCCCAGTTGGGTGAGGGCACGCTCCACTGGCTGGACACCCCGCCCGGCGTCCTCGCCTTCACCCGCGGCGACGGCCTGGTCTGCGCCGTCAACTTCGGTACGGCCCCCGCGCCCGCCCCGGTCTCCGGCGCCCCCCTGCTCTCCAGCGGCCCCTGCCCGCCCGGCGTCCTGCCCGGCGCCACGGCGGCCTGGTGGCTCACCGACCTGTGATCAACCGCCTCTTGAAGGGACATCGATGATGATGCGACGACGTACCACCCTGCTCACCGGCTGCACCGCCCTCGCCCTGGCGCTCGGCGCGACCGCCTGCGGCGGCGGGCCCGTCTCGGCCGGCGGCGGCGACAAGGCGCTCAGCGGCCAGACCGTCACCGTGGCCGGCGTCTGGACCGGCAGCGAGCAGAAGAACTTCCAGAAGGTCCTGGACGCCTTCACCGCCAAGACCGGCGCCAAGACGCAGTTCATCTCCACCGGCGACAACGTCTCCACGGTCGTCGGCAGCAAGATCGAGGGCGGCAACGCGCCCGACGTCGTGATGGTCCCGCAGGTCGGCGTCCTGCAGCAGTTCGCGAAGAAGGGCTGGCTCAAGCCGCTGTCCGGCACCGCCCAGCAGACGATCACCGCCGACTACGCGCCCGTGTGGAAGACGTACGGCAGCGTCGACGGCACCCCGTACGGCCTGTACTTCAAGGCCGCCCACAAGTCCACCGTCTGGTACAGTCCCGCCGCGCTCACCCAGGCCGGGGTCAAGCCGCCGACGACGTACGACGAGCTGTTGAAGGCCGGGCACACCGTCTCCGACTCCGGGCTCGCCGCCTTCTCCGTCGCCGGTGAGGACGGCTGGACCCTCACCGACTGGTTCGAGAACATCTACCTCTCCCAGGCCGGACCCGAGAAGTACGACGCCCTCGCCGCGCACAAGCTGAAGTGGACCGACCCGTCCGTGGTCGAGGCCCTCACCACCCTCGGCAAGCTGTTCAAGGACAAGCAGCTGATCGCGGGCGGCCAGAAGGAGGCCCTGAACACCGACTTCCCGAGCTCGGTGGAGAAGGTGTTCGGGCCGAAGCCCGAGGCCGGCATGGTCTACGAGGGCGACTTCGTGGCCGGCGTCGCGCACGACCAGTTCGGCAGGACCATCGGCAAGGACGCGAACTTCTTCCCGTTCCCGGCGGTCGACGGCGGCACGGCACCCGTCGTCAGCGGCGGCGACGCGGCGGTCGTCCTCAAGGACGGCAAGAACGCCAAGGCCGGCATGAAGCTCCTGGAGTATCTGGCGAGCCCCGAGGCCGCGGCCGTGTGGGCGAAGGCGGGCGGCTTCCTGTCCCCGAACAAGAAGCTCGACTACGCCTCCTACGGCGACGACGTCACCCGTGCCACCGCCAAGTCTCTGATCGACGCGGGCGACTCGGTCCGCTTCGACATGTCCGACCAGGCCCCGGCGGCCTTCGGCGGCACCAAGGGCGCCGGCGAGTGGAAGCTGCTCCAGGACTTCCTGCGCGACCCGTCGGACCCGAAGGGCACCGCGGCGAAGCTGGAAGCGGCGGCGGCCAAGGCCTACCAGGGCTGACCGGCAGCGATCATGACCGCCACCACCTTTGTGAAACGGCAGGCGGGCCCGCGGGCCGCCGGCGAGGCGCGCGGGCGCCGCAGCCGGCGGCGCGCCCGGCTGATCGCCCTGCTCTTCGTCTTCCCCGCGCTGCTCCTGCTCGGCGCGCTCGTCGTCTACCCGGTGCTGTTCTCCGTCGGCCGCAGCTTCTTCGACGCCTCCGGCACCCGGTTCGTGGGCGGCGGCAACTACGCCGAGATGTTCCGCGACCCGGCCACCCTGAAGGCCATCCGCAACACCACCATCTGGGTGGTGGTGGCCCCGGCCCTGCTGACCGGCCTCGGCCTGATCCTGGCCGTGCTGGTGGAGAAGGTCCGCTGGGCCACCGCCTTCAAGCTCCTGCTCTTCATGCCGATGGCGGTGTCCTTCCTGGCCGCCGGCATCATCTTCCGGCTCGCCTACGACGAGGACCCGAACAAGGGCGTGCTGAACGCGGCCGTGGTCTCCGTGCACGACGCCTTCAAGGGCACCTCGTCGTACCCGACGGCGCGCGGCCGCCAGGGCCTGCTGACCCAGGACCGCGACGGCTCCTACCGTACGACCGCCTCCGCCGGTCACTCGGTGACGCTCCCTATGGTCGGCGTACTGCCCAAGGACCTGCCGAAGGGAGCCGAGCCCGCCGATGCGGCGGCCTCTCGCAAGGCCGCGCCCGGCGAGCTGCGGGGCGTCGTCTACCTGGACTTCACGCCCGGCGGGGGAGGCAGGCAGGGCAAGGTCGACGCGAAGGAGAGCGGCCTGCCCGGAATGAAGGTCCAGGCGGTGCGCGACGGGCGGACGGTCGCGAGCACGACCACCGCGGCCGACGGTTCCTTCCGCCTCTCCGGGCTGCGCGCGGGCTCGTACACGGTGAAACTCCCGCAGTCCAACTTCGCCCCGCCCTACCAGGGCGTCTCCTGGCTCGGCCCGACCCTCGTCACCCCGGCGATCATCGGCGCGTACCTGTGGATCTGGACGGGTTTCGCGATGGTGCTGATCGGCGCGGGCCTGTCGACCCTGCCCCGGGACGCGCTGGAGGCCGCGCGGATCGACGGCGCGAACGAGTGGCAGATCTTCCGCAGGATCACCGTCCCGCTGCTGGCCCCTGTGCTGACGGTCGTCTTCGTGACCCTCGTGATCAACGTGATGAAGGTCTTCGACCTCGTCTACATCATCGCGCCCGGACCGGTGCAGGAGGACGCCACGGTGCTCGCCACCCAGATGTGGCTCGTGTCCTTCGGCGGCGGCAACAACCAGGGCCTCGGCAGCGCGCTGGGCGTGCTGCTCCTGCTCCTGGTGATCCCGGCGATGGTCTTCAACGTCCGCCGTTTCCGCCGCAGTCAACGATGAGGAGCCAGCGATGAACTCGGCCATGAACGCGATCAGGCGGGGCCTGGGCAACGGCCTGGTGCAGGCCTTCCTGGTGGTGGTCGGCCTGGTCTGGCTGACTCCGCTCGCAGGCCTCTTCGTGTCCTCCCTGCGCTCGGCGCAGGACACCGCGAAGGGCGGCTGGTGGACGGCGCTCACCGGCCCTGGCCGGCTGTCCTTCGACAACTACTCGGCCCTGCTGAAGAACTCCGGCATGACGCAGGCCTTCTGGAACACGGTCCTGATCTCGGTACCGGCCACGACCCTCGTCGTGGTCATCGCCGCCCTCGCCGGATACGCCTTCGCCTGGCTGGACTTCCCCTTCCGGGAGCCCCTCTTCCTGCTGGTGGTGGCCCTGTTGGTGGTGCCGGTCCAGATCGGGCTGCTGCCGGTGGCCAAACTCTTCGGCGCGCTGGGCCTGTTCGGGACGATCCCCGGAGTCGTCCTGTTCCACGTGGCGTACGGCCTCCCCTTCGCCGTGTTCCTGCTCCGCAACTACTTCGCGGAGATGCCGAAGGAGATGCTGGAGGCGGCCCGGATGGACGGCGGCAGCGAATGGCGCATCTTCACCCGCCTGGTCCTGCCGGTGGGGCGTCCGGCGATCGCCTCGCTCGCGATCTTCCAGTTCCTCTGGGTCTGGAACGACATGCTGGTCGCCCTCCTCTTCGCCGACAGCTCCTCCCAGCCCCTGACCGTGGAACTCCAGTCCCAGATCCGCCAGTTCGGCAGCAACATCGACGTACTGGCCCCGGGCGCGTTCCTGTCCCTGATCGTGCCGGTGGCGGTGTTCTTCGCCTTCCAGCGGCACTTCGTCCAGGGCGTGATGGCGGGCTCGGTCAAGTGACCGAGCCCGCCCGGCTCACGCGTACGTCCAGCGCCAGGCACTGCCGCTGTAGGAACACGTGATCGGCGTACCGCTCGCGGTGTTGGTCGTCGCCCCGTGGTCGCTGCTGCGGCAGAACTGGCCCGCCTGGTAGCAGTTGCCGGCGTTGGAGACGATGGAGCAGGTGCCGCTGCCGCTGCCGGTGTCGTCACTGCGCACGGTGCCGGAGGCGGCCTCGGTGACGGTGACGGTCGGCCCGGGCCTGTGCACGGTCCTGGTCCTGGTGACCGTCGGTGCCGGCTTCGGCCGCGCGGTCTCGGTGGCCGTGGCGGTGACGGTCATGGTCACGGTCGGCCGCGGCGCCGGTGTCGCTTTCGCGACCGCCTCGTCGTGCGCCGACTGGGTCCCGCCGATCGCTCCCGCGGCGAACAGGGCGACCGCAGCGGCCCACACGCGCTTGCGCCGGTGCAGCGGCCGGGTGTCGGCCGGTCGCCGCGGGGTGTTGTACGGATTCACGGTCATCCTCCCGGAACGGCGCGGCGTCAGCCGTGGAAGGTGATGTAACCGTTGCCGTCCCGGTCGTTGCCGGACTTGGTGTAGGCGTGGGTGTCCGCGTGGGCGCCGGACGGCTTGTACAGGTAGATGGTGTCCTTGTCGTTGTTCCAGATGAAGTTGCAGTTCTGGCGGTAGACGACGTTGTTCGCGTCCGAGTCGGTGCCGTTGCCGCCGCGCAGCTTCACGTAGTCGCCGGGCTGGAGGTAGTGGTTCGAGCCGAACGTGAACCGGTTGCCGGTGGCGTCCTTGACGAAGTAGCCCTTGAGGTTGACGGTCGCGGTGCGCGAGTAGTTCTTGATCGTCAGGTACTCGTCCCGGGTGTTGCCGGTACGGCAGTTGTTGGAGTCCCGCCCCGGAGCGTCGTACTGGACGCCCGTGATCTTCAGGGCGGAGGAGTACTCGGTGGCCTGGGCCGGTGCGGCGGCGGCGACGGCGAGCGTTCCGGCAGCGGCGGTGGCGGCCAACGCGAAGCGTATGCGCATGAGGTCCCCCCTCAGTGGTGCGATCGGTGCGCCCAGGAGCTTACACAAAAGTTGAGTGCTATATGAATATTTCGTGGAAATCGTGAAGGACTTGCTTGAGGGGGAGTCAGGACACACGACGAGGGCGGCAGGGGAGTCGTCGTCCCTTGCCGCCCTCGCTCTTGAGCGGGTTCAGCAGTTCACCCGTTCACCGGTTCACGGTGAAGCCGGCGGATACAGCGATCTCGGCAACTGCGAAGCCGCGGCCGCGTCCAGCAGCCACAGCGTGCGCGAGCGGCCGTACGCCCCCGCCGCGGGGGCCTGGATCTCGCCCGCGCCCGACAGGGCGATGGCCGCGGCCTCCGCCTTGTCCTCGCCGGCCGCGAGGAGCCAGACCTCGCGGGCCGAACGGATCGCGGGGAGCGTGAGGGAGATCCGGGTCGGCGGCGGCTTGGGGGCGCCGTGGACGCCGATCACCGTGCGGTCCGTCTCCCGTACCCCCGGATGCTCCGGGAAGAGGGAGGCCACGTGGGTGTCCGGGCCGACGCCCAGCATCAGGACGTCGAAGGTGGGCACCGAGCCGTGGTTCTCGGGTCCGGCCGCCTTCGCCAGCTCCGCCGCGTACGACTCCGCCGCCGCGTCGACGTCCGTGCCGTACGGGCCGTCGGAGGTGGGCATGGCGTGCACGCGCTCCGGGTCCAGCGGGACGGAGTCGAGCAGGGCCTCGCGGGCCTGCGTGACATTGCGCTCGGGGTCGCCCTCGGGGAGGTAGCGCTCGTCGCCCCACCACAGGTCGAGCCGGCCCCAGTCGATGGCGTCCCGGGCCGGGGCCGCCGCCAGCGCGGCCAGCAGGCCGTTGCCGTTGCGGCCGCCCGTGAGGACCACGGACGCGGTGCCCCGCGAGGCCTGCGCGTCCACGATCTTCGTGATCAGGCGGGCCGCGGCGGCCTGTGCCATCAGTTCCTTGTCGCGGTGGACGACCAGCTGCGGAGTGCTCACTTCGCCGCCGCCTTCCTCGCAGGTACCTTCTTCGCGGTCTTGGCCGCCGCCCTCGTGGCCGGTGCCTTGGCCGCTTCCTCTTCGGGCTGGAGCTCGGCCACCGGCTCCTGAACGGACTGTTCCGGAACCGTGTTCAGCCGCTCCACGCCGTAGCGCAGCGCCGACGCGTAGGTGTCGTCCGGGTCGAGCCGGCGCAGTTCCTCCGCGATCAGCTCGGCGGTGTCCCGCCGCTTCAGCGCGACCGCGCGGGCCGGCTGGCCCTGGATGGACAGCGTGGCCAGCGTGCCGTCCGCGCGGTCCAGGACGATCGGGCCGCAGCTCGTGTCCATGCGGACGGCGGTGAGCCCCGGGCCGCCCGACAGCGACCGCTTCACCGGTACGTCCAGCCGGTCCGCGAGCCACATCGCCAGCAGCTCACAGCTCGGGTTGAACTCCTCGCCCTCCACCTCGACGGCCGTCACCCGGCAGGTGACCTGGTCCAGGGCCGCCGCGAGCATCGAACGCCATGGCGTGATCCGGGTCCAGGACAGGTCGGTGTCGCCGGGCGTGTAGGCCTCGGCGCGGGCGGACAGCTCCCGCACCGGCTGCTCGGCGGCGTAGCTGTCGGTGACCCGGCGCTGGGCGAGCGCGCCCAGCGGGTCCTTCGCCGGGTCCAGCGGGGCGTTCACGGGCCACCACACGACCACCGGCGCGTCCGGCAGCAGCAGCGGCAGCACGACCGAGTCGGCGTGGCCCACGACCTCGCCGTACAGCCGCAGCACGACCGTCTCGCCGGTGCCCGCGTCCGCGCCCACCCGCACCTCGGCGTCCAAACGCGAGGAGGTGCGCTCGCGCGGGCTGCGGGAGACCCGCTTGATGACCACCAGCGTGCGCGAGGGGTGCTCGCGCGAGGCGTCGTTGGCGGCCCTCAGGGCGTCGTAGGCGTTCTCCTCGTCGGTGACGATGACGAGGGTCAGGACCATGCCGACGGCGGGGGTGCCGATGGCGCGGCGGCCCTGGACGAGCGCCTTGTTGATGTCGCCGGCGGTGGTGTCGGTGAGGTCCATCTTCATGGGCGGCGCCAGCTCCGTCCGTCTCGTGCGAGCATCTCGTCCGCCTCGGCGGGGCCCCAGGTGCCCGACTGGTACTGCGCGGGCCTGCCGTGCTTGTCCCAGTACTCCTCGATCGGGTCGAGGATCTTCCAGGACAGCTCGACCTCCTCCGTGCGCGGGAAGAGGTTGGCGTCGCCCAGCAGCACGTCCAGGATGAGGCGCTCGTACGCTTCCGGGCTGGACTCCGTGAAGGACTCGCCGTAGGCGAAGTCCATGGAGACGTCCCGGATCTCCATCGAGGTGCCCGGCACCTTGGAGCCGAAGCGGACGGTGACGCCCTCGTCGGGCTGGACGCGGATGACGATCGCGTTCTGGCCCAGCTCCTCCGTCGCGGTGGTGTCGAAGGGGGAGTGCGGGGCCCGCTGGAAGACGACGGCGATCTCCGTCACGCGGCGGCCGAGGCGCTTGCCGGTGCGCAGGTAGAAGGGGACGCCCGCCCAGCGACGATTGTCGATCTCCAGCTTGATCGCCGCGTAGGTGTCGGTCTTCGACTTCCGGTCGATGCCGTCCTCTTCGAGGTAGCCGATGACCTTCTCGCCGCCCTGCCAGCCGCCCGCGTACTGCCCGCGCACGGTGCTGCGGCCCAGGTCCTTCGGCAGCCGTACGGCGCCGAGCACCTTCTCCTTCTCCGCGGCCAGCGCGTCCGCGTCGAAGGAGGCGGGCTCCTCCATGGCGGTCAGCGCCATGAGCTGGAGCAGGTGGTTCTGGATGACGTCACGGGCGGCGCCGATGCCGTCGTAGTAACCGGCACGGCCGCCGATGCCGATGTCCTCGGCCATGGTGATCTGCACGTGGTCCACGAAGGACCGGTTCCAGATCGGCTCGAACATCGTGTTGGCGAAGCGCAGCGCCAGGATGTTCTGGACGGTCTCCTTGCCGAGGTAGTGGTCGATCCGGAACACCTGGTCCGGCTCGAACACCTCGTGCACGATCGCGTTCAGTTCCTCGGCCGACTTCAGGTCGTGGCCGAACGGCTTCTCGATGACCGCGCGCCGCCAGGAACCGCCCGACTGGTCGGCCAGCCCGTGCTTCTTCAGCTGCTGGATGACCACCGGGAAGGAACGCGGCGGCACCGACAGGTAGAAGGCGAAGTTGCCGCTCGTGCCCTGTGCCTTGTCCAGCTCGTCGATGGTGGAGCGCAGCCGCTCGAACGCGTCGTCGTCGTCGAAGGTGCCCTGGACGAAGCGCATCCCCTGGATGAGCTGCTGCCAGACCTCCTCGCGGAACGGCGTACGGGCGTGCGCCTTGACCGCGTCGTGGACCTCCTGTGCGAAGTCCTCGTTCGCCCACTCGCGGCGGGCGAAGCCCACGAGCGAGAAGCCCGGCGGCAGCAGACCCCGGTTGGCGAGGTCGTACACCGCGGGCATCAGCTTCTTGCGGGACAGGTCGCCCGTGACACCGAAGATGACCAGACCCGACGGCCCCGCGATACGCGGGAGCCGTCGGTCGGCCGGGTCACGAAGCGGGTTCGCTCCGGAACCGGAAAGGGGTGACAACTCAGCCCTCCGAAGGGGCAAGGCGCTCGAGCTCCGCCTGAGTGGACTTCAGCAGGTCGTTCCAGGACGCCTCGAACTTCTCGACGCCCTCGTCCTCCAGCACCTGCACGACGTCGTCGTACGAGATGCCGAGCTTCTCCAGCGCGTCGAGGTCGGCGCGCGCCTGGTCGTAGGTGCCGGCGATGGTGTCACCGCTGATCTCGCCGTGGTCCTCGGTGGCCTCCAGCGTGGCCTCCGGCATGGTGTTGACCGTGTTCGGCGCGACGAGCTCGGTGACGTACAGCGTGTCCGGGTACGCCGGGTCCTTCACGCCGGTCGACGCCCACAGCGGACGCTGCTTGTTGGCGCCCGCGCTCTCCAGCGCCTGCCAGCGGTCGGAGGAGAAGACCTCCTCGTACGCCTGGTAGGCGAGGCGGGCGTTGGCGACGGCGGCCTTGCCGCGCAGCGCCTTGGCCTCGTCGGTGCCGATCCCGTCCAGGCGCTTGTCGATCTCGGTGTCCACGCGGGACACGAAGAAGGACGCCACGGAGTGGATCAGGGACAGGTCCAGGCCGCGCTCCTTGGCCTTCTCCAGGCCGGAGAGGTAGGCGTCCATGACGGCCCGGTACCGCTCCAGGGAGAAGATCAGGGTGACGTTGACGCTGATGCCGAGGCCGATCGTCTCGGTGATCGCCGGCAGACCCGCCTTGGTGGCCGGGATCTTGATCAGGGTGTTGGGGCGGTCCACCAGCCAGGCCAGCTGCTTGGCCTCGGCGACGGTGGCCTTGGTGTTGTGCGCCAGGCGCGGGTCGACCTCGATGGAGACCCGGCCGTCCTTGCCGCCGGTGGCGTCGAAGACCGGGCGCAGGATGTCGGCGGCGTCGCGGACGTCCGCCGTGGTGATCATGCGGATGGCCTCTTCGACGGTGACCTTGCGGGCGGCGAGGTCCGTGACCTGCTGGTCGTAGCCGTCGCCCTGCGAGATCGCCTTCTGGAAGATCGTCGGGTTGGTGGTGACGCCCACGACGTGCTGCTGGTCGATCAGCTCGGCGAGGTTGCCGGACGTGATCCGCTTGCGCGACAGGTCGTCCAGCCAGATCGCGACGCCTTCCTCGGAGAGGCGCTTGAGTGCGTCTGTCATGGAATTACATCTCCTACGTGTCGTATATGAGCGTCAGCGCTGGGCGGCGGCGATGGATTCCCGGGCCTTGGCGGCCACATTCTCGGCAGTGAAGCCGAACTCGCGGAAGAGCACCTTGCCGTCGGCGGAAGCACCGAAATGCTCCAGGGAAACGATGCGGCCGGCGTCCCCGACGTAGCGGTACCAGGTCAGCCCGATACCCGCCTCCACGGCCACACGGGCCCTGACGGACGGCGGGAGCACGGAGTCCCGGTACCCCTGGTCCTGCTCCTCGAACCACTCGACGGACGGCATCGACACGACACGCGTCGGGACGCCCTCGGCCTGGAGCTGCTCACGCGCCTCCACGGCCACGTGCACCTCGGAACCGGTGGCGATCAGGATCACCTGCGGCGCCGCGCTCTGCCCTTCGGGCCCTTCGGCCTCGAACAGGACATAGCCACCGCGGGCCGCGTCCTCGTTGGGCTCGTAGGTCGGCACACCCTGGCGGGTGAGGGCGAAGCCGTGCGGCTGACCCTTGCCGAACTCCTTGGAGTAGCGCTTGAGCACCTCGCGCCAGGCGATCGCGGTCTCGTTGGCGTCGGCCGGGCGGACGACGTTCAGGCCCGGGATCGCGCGCAGCGAGGCCAGGTGCTCGACCGGCTGGTGGGTGGGGCCGTCCTCGCCGAGGCCGATGGAGTCGTGCGTCCACACGTACGTCACCGGCAGGTGCATCAGGGCCGACAGGCGCACCGCGTTGCGCATGTAGTCGGAGAAGACGAGGAACGTACCGCCGTAGACACGGGTGTTGCCGTGCAGCGTGATGCCGTTCAGCTCGGCGCCCATCGAGTGCTCGCGGATGCCGAAGTGGATGGTGCGCCCGTACGGCTTGGCCTCGGGCAGCGGGTTGCCCTCGGGCAGGAACGAGCTCTCCTTGTCGATGGTCGTGTTGTTCGACCCGGCGAGGTCGGCGGAGCCGCCCCACAGCTCGGGGATCACCGCGCCGAGCGCCTGCAGCACCTTGCCGGAGGCGGCACGCGTCGCGACACCCTTGCCCGGCTCGAAGACCGGGATCTTCTCCTCCCAGCCGGTGGGCAGTTCGCCCCGGCTGATGCGGTCGAACTCGGCGGCGCGCTCGGGGTTGTCGTCCCGCCACACCTGCAGGGTCTTCTCCCACTCGGCACGCGCCTGGGCGCCGCGCTCCAGGGCCTTGCGGGTGTGGGTGATCACCTCATCCTCGACGGCGAAGTGCTTCTCTGGGTCGAAGCCGAGGACGCGCTTGGTGGCCGCGACCTCCTCCTCGCCCAGCGCCGAGCCGTGCGCGGCCTCGGTGTTCTGGGCGTTCGGGGCCGGCCAGGCGATGATCGAGCGCATCGCGATGAAGGACGGCTTGTCCGTGACCCTCTTCGCCTCCTGGATCGCGGCGAAGATCGCCTGCGGGTCCAGGTCGCCGTTGTCCTGGGCCTCCACGCGCTGCACATGCCAGCCGTAGGCCTCGTACCGCAGAGCGGTGTCCTCGGAGACGGCCGTCTCGGTGTCGCCCTCGATCGAGATGTGGTTGTCGTCCCACAGCAGGATCAGGTTGCCGAGCTTCTGGTGGCCGGCCAGCGAGGACGCCTCGGCGGAGATGCCCTCCTGGAGGCAGCCGTCACCGGCGATGCAGTAGACGAAGTGGTCGAAGGGGGACTCACCGACGGCCGCGTCCGGGTCGAACAGGCCGCGCTCGTAGCGGGCGGCCATCGCCATGCCCACCGCGTTGGCGACGCCCTGGCCGAGCGGACCGGTGGTGGTCTCGACGCCCTTGGTGTGCCCGTACTCCGGGTGACCCGGGGTCTTCGAACCCCAGGTGCGGAAGGACTCCAGGTCCTGCAGCTCCAGGCCGAAGCCGGCCAGGTAGAGCTGCGTGTAGAGGGTCAGGGAAGAGTGGCCGGCGGACAGCACGAAGCGGTCGCGTCCGACCCACTCGGGGTCCGCCGGGTCGTGCCGCATCACCTTCTGGAAGAGGGTGTAGGCGGCCGGGGCCAGGCTCATCGCCGTACCGGGATGGCCGTTGCCGACCTTCTGTACGGCGTCGGCGGCCAGGACCCGGGCGGTGTCCACGGCCCGCTGGTCCAGCTCGGTCCACTCAAGGTCTGTGGTGGTCGGCTTGGTGCTCACCCTGGGTCAGGGCTCCTCTCCACATGTCGGTCGCCGGTCTTCGGGGCATGCGCCCACCCGGCCGCCGACGCGCTTGTCGCCCGCCGGCCGCTGACGAGCCTACCCTCGTAAGGACGTGCATTTTTTCGAGTGTTTCCAGACTGCCGGGACTCTGCCGGATCCGCCTCCCGACTGGCCGAGAAGCCGTGTGGCACTTGAATACGGGGCCGGTCATCCGAGCGCTCAATCGAGTGGCGGGTCCCCTCTTATGGGGCGTGCGCCAACACGACCCCACCCCCGCGAAGGCCGGGGTATGGGCAACGTCTAAAGTGGCGTGGTACGCGCGAGCCTTTACCGGGACTTCACACGGGGAGGCTTGCTGGGATGTCTCTGTCAGGGGTGTGCGTGACGGCCGTCGAATCCCGTCCAGCGGGCGTGCTGGGTGGTGCGAGCCAGGGCCCGGTTCACCGGCCGTTCGGGGCCCGTGTCAAGGCGTTCGTGGCTCTGACCAAGCCGCGGATCATCGAGCTGCTGCTCATCACCACCGTTCCGGTGATGTTCCTGGCGCAGCAGGGCGTGCCCGACCTCGAGCTGGTGCTGCTCACCTGCATCGGCGGCTACCTCTCCGCGGGCGGCGCCAACGCGCTGAACATGTACATCGACCGGGACATCGACGCCCTGATGGACCGCACCTCGCAGCGGCCGCTGGTGACCGGCATGGTCAGCCCGCCCGAGTGCCTCGCCTTCGGCATCACGCTCGCGGTCGTCTCGACGCTCCTGTTCGGCTTCACCGTCAACTGGCTGTCCGCCTGGCTGTCCCTCGGCGCACTCCTCTTCTACGTCATCGTCTACACGATGATCCTCAAGCGGCGTACGTCGCAGAACATCGTGTGGGGCGGCATCGCGGGCTGCATGCCCGTGCTCATCGGCTGGTCTGCCGTGACCAACTCCCTCTCCTGGGCGCCGGTCATCCTGTTCATGGTGATCTTCTTCTGGACCCCGCCGCACTACTGGCCGCTGTCCATGAAGGTGAAGGACGACTACGCGCGCGTGGGCGTCCCGATGCTCCCGGTCATCGCGTCCAACAAGGTCGTCGCCAAGCAGATCGTCATCTACAGCTGGGTGATGGTCGCCGTGTCCCTGCTGCTCACTCCGCTCGGCTACACCGGCTGGTTCTACACCGCCGTCGCGCTGGCCGCCGGCGGCTGGTGGCTGTGGGAGGCGCACGCGCTGCAGAACCGGGCCAAGGCCGAGGTCACGGGCGGGAAGCTGAAGGAGATGCGGCTCTTCCACTGGTCCATCACCTATGTGTCGCTGCTGTTCGTGGCGATCGCGGTGGACCCGTTCCTGCGCTGACCCACCCCGGGCGTACGTCACAGAGCCCTGCTCTCGCCAGCTGATCTACCCACGAGTAGCATCCTGGCCATGGCAGACACGCAGCAGGTTGACGCGAGGGCCGAGCGCAAGGCCGCGAAGCTCGCCCGGGAGATCAGCGCCTTCGCCAAGGCCCACGGCGGCGCCGAGGGCCAGGTGGCCCACATCGGCGAGCGCGGCGCCCGCATCGTCCTCGTCGGTGAGGACGGCGGCTGGGGCGACCTGGTGGCGCCCAGCACCGAGATCGCCGAGAAGGCCGTCGAGAAGTCCGGCATCACCGTCCACGAGTCCTTCGACGGCGAGTTCGCGGCGAAGGTGAAGACGGGTTCGTACGAGTGGAAGCGGATGGCCGGCATTCAGATCGGCGGCTGAACAGCGCGCCCCGAAGGGCGCTCGGCTCGGCCATGTGGGCGCGAGCAACCACAGACGGCCGGCAGCCGCCGATGAACCCCCAGTCCCGAGCTGAGCCGCGACCTCAAACCCCGTTCACCCGTTAGGACGTGTAAGGCAGCACGCGTCCAAACGGGGAGTCCGGATGATCGAAACGCCGTCCCTCGTGGACCAGTACTGCCACGGCGTACTGCGAACAGAGCTGGGCCTCGGCACCTTCGAGGCCCAACTCGCCCGCACCGAGGGCCCACCCGCACCCGGCACCACCCTCTTCGACACCCAGACGGGATTCGCCGTACGGCGCTGGTGCCCACCCCTGCTCGGCCTGGAGCCGCACTGCCCGCCCGCCCGCTATCTGGCCCGGCGCCGGGAACTGGGCGTCCTGGAGGCGGGCCGCAGACTGCTGCGCGGCAGCGGCATCACCACCTACCTCGTCGACACCGGCCTGCCCGGCGACCTCACCGGCCCCTCCGAGCTGGCGTCCACGGGCGATGCCGACGCCCGCGAAATCGTGCGGCTGGAGCAGCTCGCGGAGCAGGTCGCCGACACCTCCGGCACCGTCGAGTCCTTCCTCGCCAACCTCGCCGAGTCGGTGCACGGCGCCGCCGCGAACGCGGTCGCCTTCACCTCCGTGGCGGGGCTGGGACACGGCCTGGCGCTGGCGCCTGAGCCGCCGGGTCCGGGGGAGGTACGGGGCGCGGCGGGCCGCTGGCTGGCCGGGCGCCGGGTCGGCGGGCCGCTCACGGACCCGGTGCTGCTGCGGCACCTGCTGTGGATCGCCGTGGCCTCGGGCCTGCCGCTCCAACTGCACGCCGGACTCGGCGAACCGGCCTCCCGCATCGACCGCACCGACCCCGTGCTGCTCACCGACTTCGTGCGGGCCACGGCGGGCCTCGGCACCGACCTGGTCCTGCTGCACGGCTATCCGTACCACCGCCACGCCGCCCATCTGGCCGGCGTCTTCCCGCACGTCTACACCGACTCCGGCGCCGCGCTCGTGCGCACCGGCGCCCGCGCGGCCACCGTCCTCGCCGAGATCCTGGAGCTGGCGCCCTTCGGCAAGATCCTCTTCTCCACGGGCGCCCATGGCCTGCCCGAGCTGCACGTCGTAGGCGCCCGGCTGTTCCGCGAGGCCCTGGCGCGGGTCCTGGGCACCTGGGTCGCCGAGGGCGCCTGGTCCCTGGAGGACGCCCAGCGGGTGGCCCGGATGATCGCGGCGGACAACGCGCGCCGCGTTTACGGACTCGGATCAGCCCGGTGAGCCTCGGGACCGTACGCAGGTGGTGCAACTCCACCGGCGGCTGGGCGACGAACTCCTCGCCGGACTGCTGACCTCCGCCCACCGTCGCTACGACGACGAATCCGCCCCGGCCGCCGAGGACCGACTCAGCCGCCGATGAACCCGGAGTCGCGAGCTGACCCGCGCCTACCCCGGCCGGCGGTCGACGCGCTGGTCACCGCCTACGGGTGACTCACGCGCGCGTGCCCACCGTCACCTCGGCCGAGGGACCCGGCAGGTCCAGGGTGGCCTCCGGGCGTTCGCGGAGGGCCAGCAGGACACGCAGGACGCCGATCCACACGAGGCAGGAGCCGAGCATGTGCAGGCCCACCAGCACCTCGGGCAGGTGGGTGAAGTACTGCAAGTAGCCGATCACACCCTGGCCGAGCAGGATCAGGAACAGATCGCGGGTGCGGGCGAGCGGCCCCTTCGGCGCGTCCACCGCCTTCAGCACGAACCACAGCGCGAAGGTCAGCGTCACCACGATCCAGGCGAGCACCGCGTGCAGCTTGGCCACCGTCTCCCAGTCGATGGGGATCCGTTTGACCTCGCTGGAGTCACCCGCGTGCGGACCGGCTCCGGTCACCACCGTGCCGACGGCGATGAGCAGCAGGGACGCGGCCACCAGGAACCACACCAGCTGCTGCACGGCCTTGCCGACCAGCGGCCGGGGCGCGCCGTCGCCCTCGCGGGTGCGCTGCCACATCACCGCGGCGACGGTGGTCAGCGCCGTCGCCAGCAGGAAGTGGGCCGCGACCGTGTACGGGTTGAGGCCCACCAGCACGACGACGCCGCCGAGGATCGCGTTGCTCATCACCAGCCAGAACTGCGCCCAGCCCAGCCGGGTCAGGCTGCGCCGGTACGGCTTCTCGGAGCGGGCGGCGATGATCGCCCAGCCGACCGCGGCGCACAGCACGTACGTCAGCATCCGGTTACCGAACTCGATCGCGCTGTGGTAGCTCAGCGCGGTCGTCGGGGTCAGCGAGCCGTCGGTGCACTCCGGCCAGGTCGGGCAGCCGAGGCCGGAGCCGGTCAGGCGTACGGCGCCGCCGGTGACGACGATGACCACCGACATCACGAGCGCGGCGAGGGCCGCCCGCTGGACCGTCCTCGGGGTCGGGGTCCAGCGTTCGGCGATGAAGGCGAGCGGGTTGCGCACGGCCGCTGCGGCGTCGGCGGGGTTCAGCTTGGGCACGCGCACCATCGTAGGCCGCCGCTTGTGCACGCTTTCACGAGGGTCCACCGTGCGGGCTCACTCCCAGCGGAAGAACTTCCCTGCGGCGGCCAGCCCGACGACCGCCCACACCGCCAGGATCCCCAGGTCGCCCCAGGGCATCCCGGCGCCGTGCTGGAGCACGTCCCGCAGGCCGTCCGACAGCGCGGAGATGGGAAGCAGCCCGAGGACGGCCTGCGCGCCCGAGCCGAACTTGTCCAGCGGCACGATGACGCCGCCGCCGACGAGCAGCAGCAGGAAGACCAGGTTGGCGGCGGCCAGGGTCGCCTCCGCCTTCAGCGTGCCCGCCATCAGCAGGCCCAGGCCGGAGAAGGCCGCCGTACCGAGGACGAGGAGGAGCACGACGGCGGCCGGGTTGCCGCGCGGGGACCAGCCCAGCGCGAACGCGATCGCCGTCAGCAGGATCACCTGCAGGACCTCGGTGACCAGCACGGACGCGGTCTTCGCGGTCATCAGGCCCCAGCGGGGCAGCGGCGAGGAGGCGAGCCGCTTGAGCACGCCGTAGCGGCGCTCGAAGCCGGTCGCGATGGCCTGCCCGGTGAACGCCGTCGACATCACGGCGAGCGCCAGGATGCCGGGGGCGAGGAAGTCGACCGCCTTGCCCTTGCCGGTGTCCACGATGTCCACCGAGCTGAAGAGCACCAGCAGCAGGGTCGGGATGACCACGGTCAGCAGCAGCTGCTCGCCGTTGCGGAGCAGCATCTTCGTCTCCAGGGCCGCCTGGGCCGCGATCATGCGGGGGAGCGGCGCCGCACCCGGCTCGGGGGCGTAGGTACCGGTTGCAGTCGTCACGAGCGCAGCTCCTTGCCGGTCAGCTCCAGGACGTGTCCTCCCGGGAGCCGCTGAATCTGACTGCGGCTCCGCCGCGGGCCGGACCCCCGGCCGATCTCCGTGTGAGCCGGAATCATGAGCGCAACTCCTTGCCCGTGAGCTCCAGAAAGACGTCCTCCAGCGTGTGCCGCTCCACCGAGATCCGGTCCGGCATCACTCCGTGCTGGGCGCACCAGGAGGTCACGGTGGCCAGCAGCTGCGGGTCGACCTTGCCGGCGACCCGGTAGGCACCCGGGGTGAGCTCGGCGGCCGTGCAGTCGGCCGGGAGGGCCTTCAGCAGGGAGCCCACGTCGAGGCCGGGGCGGCCGGTGAAGCGCAGGGTGTTCTCGGCGCCGCCCTTGCACAGCGCCTCCGGGGAGCCCTGGGCGATGACCCGGCCGCCGTCGATGATCGCCACGTCGTCGGCGAGTTGTTCGGCCTCGTTCATGTAGTGGGTGGTGAGGATCACCGAGACGCCGTCGGCGCGCAGGTCCTTCACCAGGTCCCAGGTGGCCCGGCGGGCCTGCGGGTCCAGACCGGCCGTCGGCTCGTCCAGGAACACCAGCTCCGGGCGCCCGACGACGGCCATGGCGAGCGCGAGACGCTGCTGCTGGCCCCCGGACAGCCGCCGGTAGGAGGTCCGCCCGCAGCTGCCCAGACCCAGCCGCTCGATCAGGGCGTCCACGTCCAGCGGGTGCGCGTGCAGCTTCGCGACGTGCCGGAGCATCTCGTCGGCCCGGGCGCCGGAGTACACGCCGCCGGACTGGAGCATCACGCCGATACGGGGACGCAGCTCGGCGGACTGTCGTACGGGGTCGAGGCCCAGGACGCGCACCGTGCCGGAATCCGGCTTCCGGTACCCCTCGCAGGTCTCGACCGTGGTCGTCTTCCCCGCCCCGTTGGGACCGAGGACGGCGGTCACGCCCGCCCCGGCCACCAGGTCGAGGCCGTCCACCGCGGTCTTCGTGCCGTACCGCTTCACCAGGGCCTGGACCTCGATGAGCGGGTGCGACGCGAAGCGTCTCCTTGAAGGGTGGTGGTCGGGAGACGGGTGGGCGGGCTCACTTCGCATGAATCCAGAGTCTAGGGAGAGGCCGGACCGCTCAGGCGCGGGGGTGCGGGAAGTCCTCCGCACGGGGTTCCCGCGGGCCGGGCTACTCCTCGCGGGGCCGGTGCAGCGGCAGCCACCGCTCGGCATAGGCCACCGCGTCCGCCACCGGGAACAGCCGTGCGTCCGCCGCGCCGACCTTGCCGCGTACGACGGGCCGGTCCCGCTCGAAGTCGTGGCCCAGCTCGTCGAACCGGTCGGAGTCGATCGACACCTCGATCACCGTCTCCCAGCCGCCGCCGGGAGCGGGCCGCCCGACCGCCACCAGCGGCGCGGGTATCCGGTACTCGGCCAGGTGGAAGCTGGTGCAGGAGTCGTAGCCCGCGCCGAGCAGCAGGACCCGGGCGCCCAGCTTCTCCAGCCGGGCCAGCGGGCTGTGCTCGCCCAGCCGGCAGTCGGGGGCGTGGCCGTCGGTGATCTCCCGGGCGCGCGGGCCGAGCGCCGCGAACGAGGTCTGCGGGTGCGTGCTGCGCAGGGCACCCGGCCAGGTCCGCACGGTCTCCGGGATCACGCCGACCCCGCGGGAGGGGGTGATCAGCGGGTCGTACGGCGGCATGGTGGCCCGGATCCGGTCCCACCACTCATGGGGCACCGGCGGCCTCGCCCACAGCACCGGGTCGGACAGCTGGGCCGACTGGGCCGGGACGACCAGGGTGCCGGACGGGCCCAGGGCGTCGAGCAGTCCCTGGACGACCGCGACGGCGCCTCCGTTGACCCAGCCGAGGGAGCTGAGCGAGGAGTGGACGAGGAGGATCTCGCCGGTCTCGACACCCAGTAGGCGCAACTGTGTGGCCAGGGTGTCCCGTGTGACAAGAGGGCCGGTCGGAGGGGGTGTCGGCATGGTTCGCGAGTCTTCCCGACGGGCCCGCGTGCCGCCACCGAATTGCCTGCTCAGGAGCGCGCCGAATGATCGATCAAAGATCGTTTCCGCAGGTCGCATTAGGTATGCCTAAGTGACGCAGGGCACCGCTCGATGATCCGGACGGCGCTTGTCAGGCTCCGAGGAATTACGCAACAATGGCGTTGTGAAAAACGTCGGCGAGGCTCGGGAGACCCCCCTGGGGGCCCCGCAGGAGGAACTCGCGACCGGTGAGCGCTCCACGCGCAACCGCGTCGCGCGCTCCATCCTGGACCACGGCCCGTCGACCGTCGCCGAACTCGCCGGCCGGCTGGGACTGACCCAGGCGGCCGTCCGGCGCCACCTGGACGCACTGGTCGCCGACGACGTCGTGGAGGCCCGCGAACAGCGTGTGTACGGCACGCGTACGCGCGGCCGCCCCGCCAAGGTCTTCGTGCTGACCGACTGCGGCCGGGACGCCTTCGACCAGTCGTACGACAAGCTCGCCGCGGACGCGCTCCGCTGGATCGCCGAGCAGGGCGGGGGGCCCGAGGCGGTCGCGGCCTTCGCCCGCGCCCGGATCGCCGCCCAGGCGAGCGCGTACCGCAAGGCGATCGAGGCCGTGACGCCCGACAAGCGCGCGGAAGCGCTGGCCAAGGCCTTGAGCGTGGACGGGTACGCTGCTACGGCGCGCAGCGCACCGGTCGGCGAGCAGCTGTGCCAGCACCACTGCCCGGTCGCCCATGTCGCGGAGCAGTTCCCGCAGCTGTGCGAGGCGGAGACGGAGATCTTCGCGGAGCTGCTGGGTACCCACGTCCAGAGACTGGCGACCATCGCGCACGGCGACGGCGTCTGCACGACGTTCATCCCCGAGACATCCACTGACGCACCTGCAAGCACGGCCGGGAGGAACCCCGCATGACTCTCCCCACGGAGACTGCCCACCCCGAACTCGAGGGCCTGGGCAAGTACGAATACGGCTGGGCCGACTCCGACGCGGCCGGTGCCTCCGCCAGGCGCGGCCTGAACGAGGAGGTCGTCCGCGACATCTCCGGCAAGAAGTCGGAGCCGGAGTGGATGACCAAGCTGCGCCTGAAGGGCCTGAAGCTCTTCGAGAAGAAGCCGATGCCGAACTGGGGCTCCGACCTCTCGGGCATCGACTTCGACAACATCAAGTACTTTGTGCGCTCCACGGAGAAGCAGGCGGAGTCCTGGGAGGACCTGCCCGAGGACATCAAGAACACCTACGACAAGCTGGGTATCCCGGAGGCCGAGAAGCAACGCCTGGTCGCCGGTGTCGCCGCCCAGTACGAGTCGGAGGTCGTCTACCACCAGATCCGCGAGGATCTGGAGGAGCAGGGCGTCATCTTCCTCGACACCGACACCGCGCTGAAGGAGCACCCGGAGCTCTTCAAGGAGTACTTCGGCACGGTCATCCCGGCCGGTGACAACAAGTTCGCCGCGCTGAACACCGCCGTGTGGTCTGGCGGCTCCTTCATCTACGTGCCGAAGGGCGTGCACGTCGAGATCCCGCTCCAGGCCTACTTCCGCATCAACACGGAGAACATGGGCCAGTTCGAGCGGACCCTGATCATCGTCGACGAGGGTGCCTACGTGCACTACGTCGAGGGCTGCACGGCGCCGATCTACAAGTCGGACTCGCTGCACTCCGCGGTCGTCGAGATCATCGTCAAGAAGAACGCCCGCTGCCGCTACACGACCATCCAGAACTGGTCGAACAACGTCTACAACCTGGTCACCAAGCGCGCCGTGGCCTACGAGGGCGCGACCATGGAGTGGATCGACGGCAACATCGGCTCCAAGGTGACGATGAAGTACCCGGCCGTCTACCTGATGGGCGAGCACGCCAAGGGAGAGACCCTGTCCATCGCCTTCGCGGGCGAGGGCCAGCACCAGGACGCCGGCGCCAAGATGGTCCACATGGCGCCGAACACCTCGTCCAACATCGTGTCGAAGTCGGTCGCGCGCGGTGGTGGCCGTACCTCCTACCGCGG
The DNA here is from genome assembly GCF_040680215.1 of Streptomyces sp. NPDC052107. Classification (NCBI taxonomy): domain Bacteria; kingdom Bacillati; phylum Actinomycetota; class Actinomycetes; order Kitasatosporales; family Streptomycetaceae; genus Streptomyces; species Streptomyces sp. NPDC052107. The sequence goes on along the minus strand of NZ_JBFAWG010000012.1, from coordinate 154,486 downwards.
TCTGATCGAGATCGGCGAGGGCGCCGCCGGGTCGAAGTCCAACGTGCTGTGCGACGCGCTGCTGGTCGACACCATCTCCCGCTCGGACACCTACCCGTACGTCGACGTCCGCGAGGACGACGTGTCCATGGGCCACGAGGCCACCGTCTCCAAGGTCTCCGAGGACCAGCTCTTCTACCTGATGAGCCGCGGCCTGTCCGAGGACGAGGCCATGGCGATGATCGTCCGCGGTTTCGTCGAGCCCATCGCCAAGGAACTGCCGATGGAGTACGCGCTGGAGCTCAACCGGCTGATCGAGCTGCAGATGGAGGGCGCGGTCGGTTAAGGCCGGCCTCCCAGCAGCGGCGGCCCGCCTCGTGGGCGGGCCGAGGATCTCAACTGACGCAGGAAAGAGAGCACAACGACAGCCATGGCTGAGGCCCAGAACATCCCGGTGGGTTCCACCACCGCCGGCTCGATCGCGGTCGCCGCGGAGTCGACCGTCGTCTCGCGCATGAGCGCGCCCCCGTCCTTCGACGTGGCGGACTTCCCGGTCCCGCACGGCCGCGAGGAGGAGTGGCGGTTCACCCCGCTGGAGCGCCTGCGCGGGCTGCACGACGGCACCGCGGTGGCGAACGGCGACGGCGTGAAGGTCGACGTCCAGGCCCCCGAGGGCGTCACCGTCGAGGCCGTCGGCCGCGACGACGCGCGGCTCGGCAAGGCGGGCACCCCGGTGGACCGGGTCGCCGCGCAGGCGTACTCCGCCTTCGAGAAGGCCTCGGTCGTGACCGTCCCGAAGGAGACCGTTCTCACCGAGCCGATCCGCATCGCGGTGCACGGCCAGGGCGGCACCGCCTTCGGCCACCAGGTGATCGAGCTGGGCGCCTTCGCCGAGGCCGTCGTGGTCATCGACCACACCGGTGACGCGGTGCTCGCCGCCAACGTCGACTACGTCCTCGGTGACGGGGCGAAGCTGACCGTCGTCTCCGTCCAGGACTGGGACGACAAGGCCGTGCACGTGGCCCAGCACAACGCGCTGGTCGGCCGGGACGCCTCCTTCAAGTCCGTGGTCGTGACCTTCGGCGGCGACGTCGTCCGCCTGCACCCGCGCGTGACGTACGCCGGCCCCGGCGGCGAGGCCGAGCTGTTCGGCCTGTACTTCACCGACGCCGGGCAGCACCAGGAGCACCGCCTGCTGGTCACCCACAACACCCCGCACTGCAAGTCCAACGTCGTCTACAAGGGCGCGCTCCAGGGCGACGACGCGCACGCGGTCTGGATCGGCGACGTGCTCATCGAGGCCAAGGCCGAGGGCACGGATACCTACGAGATGAACCGCAACCTGGTCCTCACGGACGGCGCACGCGTCGACTCGGTGCCGAACCTGGAGATCGAGACCGGCGAGATCGTCGGCGCCGGCCACGCCTCCGCGACCGGCCGCTTCGACGACGAGCAGCTCTTCTACCTGATGGCCCGCGGCATCCCGGAGCACGAGGCCCGGCGCCTGGTGGTCCGCGGCTTCTTCGCCGAGCTGGTCCAGCAGATCGGTGTCGCCGACATCGAGGAGCGCCTGCTCGCCAAGATCGAGGAGGAGCTGGAGGCTTCGGTCGCATGACCTTCGTACGCGTCTGCGGGCTGAGCGAGCTGGAGGAGGACACCCCGAAGCGGGTGGAGATCGACAGCACGCCGGTCTCGGTCGTCAAGACCGAGGGGGAGGTGTTCGCGATCTACGACATCTGCTCCCACGCGAACGTCTCGCTCTCCGAGGGCGAGGTGGAGGACTGCCAGATCGAGTGCTGGCTGCACGGCTCCGCCTTCGACCTGCGCACCGGCAAGCCGTCCGGCCTCCCGGCCACGCGCCCCGTCCCCGTATACCCCGTAAAGATCGAAGGGGACGACGTTCTCGTCTCCCTCACCCAGGAGTCCTGAGGCACCCATGGCAACGCTTGAAATCCGAGACCTGCACGTCACCGTCGAGGCCGACAACGCCACGAAGGAGATCCTCAAGGGCGTCGACCTCACCGTGAGGCAGGGCGAGACGCACGCCATCATGGGCCCCAACGGCTCCGGCAAGTCGACCCTCGCCTACTCGCTCGCGGGTCACCCGAAGTACACGATCACCAGCGGCACCGTCACCCTCGACGGCGAGGACGTCCTGGAGATGTCCGTCGACGAGCGCGCCCGCGCGGGCCTGTTCCTGGCGATGCAGTACCCGGTCGAGGTCCCCGGCGTCTCGGTCTCCAACTTCCTGCGCACCTCCGCCACCGCCGTCCGCGGCGAGGCCCCCAAGCTGCGCACCTGGGTGAAGGAGGTCAAGGAGGCCATGGAGCGCCTCAACATGGACCCGTCCTTCGCCGAGCGCAACGTCAACGAGGGCTTCTCCGGCGGTGAGAAGAAGCGCCACGAGATCCTTCAGCTGGAGCTGATCAAGCCGAAGGTCGCGATCCTGGACGAGACGGACTCCGGTCTGGACGTCGACGCGCTCCGCATCGTCTCCGAGGGCGTCAACCGCGTCCGCGGGACCGGCGAGGTCGGCACCCTGCTGATCACGCACTACACGCGCATTCTGCGCTACATCAAGCCCGACTTCGTCCACGTCTTCTCCGGCGGCCGGATCGTCGAGTCCGGCGGTGCCGAGCTCGCCGACAAGCTGGAGGACGAGGGCTACGAGGCGTACACGAAGGGTGGCGTATCCGCGTGACACAGCTGCCGGGCCTCCTCGACACCGAGGCGATCCGCAAGGACTTCCCCGTCCTGGACCGTCAGGTCCACGACGGCAAGAAGCTCGTATACCTGGACAACGCGGCGACCTCGCAGAAGCCGCGCCAGGTGCTGGACGCCCTGAGCGAGTACTACGAGCGCTACAACGCCAACGTCCACCGCGGTGTGCATGTGCTCGCCGAGGAGGCCACGGCGCTGTACGAGGGCGCGCGCGACAAGGTCGCCGCGTTCATCAACGCGCCGAGCCGCGACGAGGTGATCTTCACCAAGAACGCCTCCGAGTCGCTGAACCTCGTGGCGAACATGCTGGGCTGGGCCGAGGAGCCCTACCGGGTGGACCACGAGACCGAGATCGTCATCACGGAGATGGAGCACCACTCCAACATCGTGCCGTGGCAGCTGCTGGCGCAGCGCACGGGCGCGAAGCTGAAGTGGTTCGGCCTCACCGACGACGGCCGGCTGGACCTGTCCAACATCGACGAGATCATCACGGAGAAGACGAAGATCGTCTCCTTCGTGCTGGTGTCGAACATCCTGGGCACCGTCAACCCGGTCGAGGCGATAGTGCGCCGCGCCCAGGAGGTCGGCGCGCTGGTCTGCATCGACGCCTCCCAGGCCGCCCCGCACATGCCGCTGGACGTGCAGGCCCTGCAGGCCGACTTCGTGGCCTTCACCGGCCACAAGATGTGCGGCCCGACGGGCATCGGCGTCCTGTGGGGCCGCCAGGAGCTGCTGGAGGACCTTCCCCCCTTCCTGGGCGGTGGCGAGATGATCGAGACGGTCTCGATGCACTCGTCCACCTACGCCCCGGCGCCGCACAAGTTCGAGGCGGGCACGCCCCCGATTGCTCAGGCGGTCGGTCTCGGCGCCGCGATCGACTACCTCCAGTCGATCGGCATGGAGAAGATCCTCGCCCATGAGCACGCGCTGACCGAGTACGCGGTCCAGCGTCTGCAGAAGGTCCCGGACCTGAAGATCATCGGCCCGACCACGGCCGAGGACCGGGGCGCCGCGATCTCCTTCACGCTCGGTGACATTCACCCGCACGACGTGGGCCAGGTCCTCGACGAGCAGGGCATCGCGGTCCGCGTCGGCCACCACTGTGCGCGGCCCGTCTGCCTGCGCTACGGAATTCCTGCGACCACGCGAGCGTCGTTCTATCTGTACTCCACGCCGGCCGAGATCGACGCACTGGTCGAGGGGCTGGAGCACGTACGGAACTTCTTCGGCTGAGAGGCGTGAGCTGAAACCGTGAAGCTGGACTCGATGTACCAGGAAGTCATCCTGGACCACTACAAGAACCCTCACGGGCGTGGTCTGCGGGATGGCGACGCCGAGGTGCACCATGTGAACCCGACGTGCGGCGACGAGATCACCCTCCGCGTGAAGTACGACGGCACGAAGATCGCGGATGTCTCGTACGAGGGCCAGGGCTGCTCGATCAGCCAGGCGAGCGCGTCGGTCCTCAACGAACTGCTGGTCGGCAAGGACCTGACCGAGGCGCAGAAGATCCAGGAGACCTTCCTGGAGCTGATGCAGTCCAAGGGCAGGATCGAGCCGGACGACGCGATGGAGGTCGTCCTGGAGGACGCGGTCGCGTTCGCCGGTGTCTCCAAGTACCCCGCGCGGGTCAAGTGCGCCCTCCTGAGCTGGATGGCGTGGAAGGACGCGACGGCCCAGGCGCTGGGTGGCGCGGACGCCGAAAGGAAGACGGCATGACCGACACCGCAGAGATGAAGCCGGTCTCGGAGGAGGAACTCCGCGAGGCCCTGATGGACGTGGTCGACCCCGAGCTGGGCATCGACGTCGTCAACCTCGGCCTGATCTACGGCATCCACATCGACGACTCCAACGTGGCCACGGTCGACATGACCCTGACCTCGGCTGCCTGCCCGCTGACGGACGTCATCGAGGACCAGGCCAAGTCCGCCACGGACGGCCTCGTCAACGAACTCCGCATCAACTGGGTCTGGATGCCCCCGTGGGGCCCCGACAAGATCACGGACGACGGCCGCGAGCAGCTTCGGGCGCTCGGGTTCAACGTCTGACAGCTTCCGTACGCGCGAAAGCGGCGGCGCCTCTCACGGGTGCCGCCGCTTTCGTCTGCTCAGCCGAGCCCGTCCACCAGCAGGAACGCGGAGTCAGCGCGGTAGAGGTCGGTGTTCTGGTACGGGTCCAGCCTCAGCCGGAGGTTCTGGTGGCGCAGGAAGCGCCCGGGGTAGTTGACCGACTCCAGCATGACCGCCCCGCCGAAGGACGACCGGCGGGGGCAGAAGGTGACGTCCTGGCGGAACAGGGGTGCGCCGTCGTCGTGTTCGGCGCGGAGGAGGAAGTTCTGGTGGCGGAGGTAGCCGCCGTCTGCCGTGGCGAAGGAGTAACAGCGGCTCTCCGCAAGGCTCTTGACCACCGTGAAGGTCGCGGCCCGGCGATCGGCGGGCGAGGTGACCGGGTCGAGCCGCACGTAGTCGCCGCTGATGTGCCAGTAGCGGTCCGGGTAGTTGACGGAGCGGACGGAGGTGCCCTTCGCGGTGGGCTCGGGTGAGCTGGATGAACTTCCTTGAGGCGCCGGTGGCTTGGAGGGCGTGGACCTCGGTTCGGCGGAGGGGGAGGAGGCCGCCTGCGGTGTCACCGGAGTCGTGCCGCGCCTGCCCTTCGGGGGAGCGGTCTTACGCGCCGACGGGAGGCGAAGGAGAGCAGACCGGGGCCGTTGTCCGGGGGTGCGCCGGTCGCCTGTGGGGTGGCCGTGATGTGCGCGGGCCCGCCGTTCATGACCAATGCCGTGGCGCAGGCGATGACGACCGCGAGCGCCAGCGCGCCGGCCAGCCAGAGTCTTCGGGTGCCGGGGAACGGGAGATGTCTGCCGTCCGGCCGGTCTCCCAGGGATGGGGGGGTGTGGTCGGGCACGGGCCCGCAGATCAGTGGCCGGAGGGTCTGTAGCGAGCGTTTCTATGAAAGTGAAACTTTCTCGTCGTTCACGGGGATGTGTACGACCGTACGCATTCGTTGTGTACGCTCGTACACATGGGATATCTGACGCTCGCCGGCGCCATCGCCGCCGAGGTCGCCGCGACGACGGCGATGAAGTACAGCGAGGGGTTCAGCCGGCTGTGGCCCTCGCTCGTGACGGCCCTGGGCTACCTCGTCTCCTTCGCGCTGCTCGCCCAGACGCTGAAGACCGTCCAGATCGGCACGGCGTACGCGATCTGGTCCGGCGTGGGCACCGCGACCATCGCCCTCCTCGGTCTGCTGCTGTTCGGGGAGGGGCTGAGCGTCGCCAAGGTCGGCGGGATCCTGCTGATCATCGGGGGAGTGGTCGTGCTGAACCTTGGGGGAGCGAGCCACTGATGCCCCGCCGCTACGACCCCGACCGGCGCCGGCGCCTCATCGACGCGGCGATCCGCGTGGTCGGCCGCGACGGCATCGCCGGCCTCAGCCACCGCTCGGTCGCCGCCGAGGCGGACGTACCGCTCGGTTCCACGACGTACCACTTCGCCACCCTCGAAGAGCTGATGGTGGCCGCGCTGCGGCAGTCGAACGAGAACTTCGGCCGGGTGCTGGCCGAGCGGCTGCCGGAGGACGGTGAGGGCGATCTCGCCGCCGAACTCGCCGGCGCGCTCGGCGTGTGGCTGGGCGGCGACCGTACGGGTGTGGAGCTGGAGTACGAGCTGTACCTGGCGGCCCTGCGCCGGCCCGCCCTGCGCCCCGTCGCCGCCGAGTGGACCGAGGCCGCGGCGGCCCTGCTGGTCCGCCGCACGGACCCGGTCACGGCCCGCGCCCTGCTCGCGCTGCTGGACGGGATCTGTCTCCAGGTGCTGCTGACGGGCGGTTCCTACGACGAGGAGTACGCCCGCGGCGCCCTCGCTCGGCTGATCCCCTGAAGGGGCGCCCGGCACGTGAGACGCGGTTCGCCCTGACCACCCCGCCCACGTTAGGTTTGCCTGCATGACCGACTCTGCTTCCCGCGCCACCGGCGCCGTCGCCGCCGGCCTCGCCACCCTCGCCTCCGACGGCACCGTTCTCGACACCTGGTTCCCGGCCCCCGAGCTGGTCGAGGAGCCGGGTCCGGCCGGCACCGAGCGGCTCACCGCCGAGCAGGCGGCGGAGCTGCTGGGCGGCGGCGCGACCGCGGCGATCGGCCCGGACGCCCGACGGGGCGTCGAGGTGGTCGCGGTCCGCACGGTCATCGCCTCGCTGGACGAGAAGCCGATCGACGCCCACGACGCCTACCTGCGTCTGCACCTGCTCTCGCACCGCTTGGTCAAGCCGCACGGCCAGAGCCTGGACGGCATCTTCGGCCACCTCGCCAACGTCGCCTGGACCTCGCTCGGCCCGGTCGCCGTCAACGACATCGAGAAGGTGCGGCTCAACGCCCGCGCCGAGGGCCTGCACCTGCAGGTCACCTCGATCGACAAGTTCCCGCGGATGACCGACTACGTCGTCCCCAAGGGCGTCCGCATCGCCGACGCCGACCGGGTACGCCTCGGCGCGCACCTCGCCGAGGGCACCACGGTCATGCACGAGGGCTTCGTCAACTTCAACGCCGGCACGCTCGGCACCTCCATGGTCGAGGGCCGCATCTCCGCGGGCGTCGTGGTCGGCAACGGCTCCGACATCGGCGGCGGCGCCTCCACCATGGGCACCCTGTCCGGCGGCGGCAACGTGATCATCTCCATCGGTGAGCGCTGCCTGGTCGGCGCCGAGGCGGGCGTCGGCATCGCGCTCGGCGACGAGTGCGTGGTCGAGGCCGGCCTCTACATCACCGCGGGCACCCGGATCACCATGCCCGACGGCCAGATCGTCAAGGCCCGCGAGCTGAACGGCGCCTCCAACATCCTCTTCCGCCGTAACTCGGTCACCGGTGTGGTCGAGGCCCGCCCGAACAACGCGGTCTGGGGCGGCCTGAACGACATCCTGCACAGCCACAACTGATCACCGGCGGCCGTGACCTGCGGCCGCCTTACCGATCAACGTCCTGACCTGCTGGTTAGCTGTCGGCAGTTGTCGGCGTTGGTCATCGTTGAGCGCCCTTCCACGGCCCAAGGACGGCCTGGGAGGGCGCTCGTGCGTGAGCACCGCATGAGGAGTTCGGTCCGAGCCCGGCCGCCGTGCCGCCGGTACGGCCGTTGTCGCCGGTGCCGTTCGGGGGCGTACCGCCCGTCTTGCCGTTGCCCTGCTGGCCGCCGGTGAAGCCGCCGCCTCCGCCACCGCCGCCTCCGTCGTTGCCCTTGCGGCCGAAGACCCGGCCGAGGCCGTTGTAGCCCATGATTAGGTCTTAGGCGATGCCGTCCGTGGAGCCGCCGATGTACGGCCGTTCCGAGGCGCGCACCAGTGGACGCGGCCGCCGTCCACCAGAAGCTGGAGATCGCCAGGGCCACGCCCGCGAGCACCAGGTTCATGATCCGCTTCACGAGCTTCGGTCTGGCCGCGTACAGGTAGACCGCGAAGACTCCGGGGCCGGTGCGGAGGGCGGGGGCGCGGTGACCGTCCGGCTGGTCTACGGGGCCGGCGCCTCAAGGGGCCCGTCCCAGGGCCGGCAGGGCTGTCACGGGGCTGGGCACCGGGCTGGCCTGGGCGGGACGCGACCTATATCAAGATCATTTGCGGGTGTCAAGTCACGACATCCAGTGGCGTGACGACGCATGACCCGTTCGGGCTTACTCGAAAGACGACCTCACCGATCCGGAGTGAGGCTCATCCACCGAAAGAAGGACAGTCGTGTTTCGAACGAGTAAGAGGATCGCCAAGGTCGCGGCCATCACCGTAACCGCCGCAGGGGCACTCCTGGGCGGCGGCGCTGCCGCCCAGGCCGCAACCGCCACGACGCACGCCCCCACCGTGGCAAGCGTCAGCAGCTGGGGCGGCTGGGGCGACGACAGCTGGGGTCACCACGGAGGCTGGGGTGGCTGGGGTCACGACGGAGGCTGGGGCTGGTGCCACCACGGAGGCTGGGGTGGCTGGGGCTGGGACAGCTGGGACAGCTGGGGGTAGCCGACCCGGGGCAGGCGGCGCCGACGCTGCCCTGACCCCCGTGGCACCCCGAGGCGGCGCCTGACCAGCCACGAGGAGCCCCCGGTCAGATCGCCAAGGCCCGGGCGCGGGTGCGGCAGACACATCTCAGGTGTGAGAGCACCGCACCCGCGCGCCCGGTGCCGGGCACAGGCCCAGCCCCCTTCTGTGGCCTCGGGTGCGCACCGACCCACAGGCACCAAGACCCAGCCCACCGAGTCAACCCGGAGACTCAACCCAGGGAAGAGGAACCCATGCGACCACTACTCCAAGGACCCGACCGGCAGGGGACGCCGGCCGGGGCCGCCCTTCCGCCGCTGGGCGGCCCCGATCCGACACCGACCGCGCACCAGGGTGCCGCAGCCGCGATGCGGCCGCCCGGCCGTGCGGCCAGAACGGGACACGCCATGAAGATCGTGTGCGTCGGCGGTGGACCGGGCGCGTTGTACTTCGCGATCTCGGCCAAGCGCCGCGATGCCGGCCATGACATCACCGTCATCGAACGCGACCCGCCGGGGGCCACCTACGGCTGGGGCGTGGGGTATGGGGACGACCTGCTCGACCACCTCTACCGCAACGACCCCGACAGCGCCCAGGCGGTGCGTGCGGCCTCGGCCGTGTGGCAAGACCACGAGGTCCGCCGCGGGGAACAGACCGCGTATCTGGGCCGGTACGGCTACAGCATCGCCCGCGCCACCCTGCTCGACATCCTCACCCGACGCGCAACCGAGCTGGGGGCGGATGTCCAGCACCGCCGCAAGGTCGACGACCTGGCCGAGCTCGCCGACGCCGACTTGATCGTCGCCTGCGACGGGGCCAACAGCCGGGTGCGCCAGTTGCACGGCGACCACTTCGGCACCCGCCTGAAAGTCGGCCGCAACCCCTACATATGGCTGGGCACCGACAAGGTGTTCCCCCGCTTCACCTTCGCCTTCGAACCGACCCCGGCCGGGTGGATCTGGTTCTACGCCTACCCCTCGAGCGCGGGAATCAGCACCTGCGTCGTCGAGTGCGCCCCAGAGACCTGGCGGGGGCTGGGGCTCGATACGCTCGACACCGCCGACGGTGTGCGGTTGTTGGAACAGATCTTCGCCTCCGCTCTGGACGGCCACGCGCTGCTTGGCCAGTCCCGGGGGGAACCGGCACGCTGGCAGCACTTCACCGAGGTACGCAACGCCACCTGGTGCCACGACAACGTGGTGCTGCTGGGGGATGCCGCCCACACCACCCACTACACCCTGGGCTCGGGCACCCGGCTGGCGCTGCTGGATGCGATCGAGCTCGCGCACAGCCTCTATACGGAGGCAGAGCTGCCTGCCGCTTTGCAGGCCTACGACAAGCGCCGCCGGGCCGCGCTCCATCCCGTGCAGGCCGCGGCCCGCACGAGCATGGCCTGGTTCGAGCATCTCGGCCATTACCTTGAGCAGGATCTGGTGGACTTCGCCTACGCGATGTCGGTACGGCAGGGCGCCCAGGCGCCGTGGCACTACCAGCTGCACAGGGCCACCCAGGTCCCGGTGCTGCGCCGGGTACGACGGGAAGCCAACAGGGGCCTGCGGAAGTATCTGGCGCTGCGGCGCGGGGAGACGGCCCTCGGCACGGGCAGCGCCACCAGGAGGGCCACGACCACGGCGGCCCTGGCGGCACCCGGCGGGGCACCAGCAGTGACGGCACCGGACAGGGCAGCCCCGGCAACCTGGACCACCGAACTTGTCGAGCCGTAATTCCTCATTCCTCCTGATGAATTTTCGGCCGGGCCGACTCGATGCAAAACCCCGAAGGGCACGAACCCCACCGCAGTGCCTTTCCTCATCCCTCGCGATGCGGCCGCCCCGGCGCACGACGAAAATTCACCAACCCGTGCGCCGGGCCGAAAACCCTGCACCCCCGGAAAGAAAAAACCCATGAGCACTCACTCATGCACCCATCACCCGGTGCCCGCGGCGGCCGTACCCGCCCAGGGCTTGCCACCGAGACAGCCCAGGCCGGCACTCCGTTCCCGGTTCTTGTACACCGCCCTCGCTGCCACCGCCGTCGTCTTGACCCTGGCCCCCGCAACGGCACTAGCCGCGCCCCCCTCCGGGGGGCTTGCCCCCTCCGTAGGGTCCCGGCCCGGTCTGAGCGTTGCGACGATCGAGGCGCTGCCCGGCTCCTCCCGGGCCGACGTGCCCAGTCCCAGCGCGATCGCGCGGGTGATGACCACGACCGTCGAGACAGGCGAGCCCTCGGAACATTTCGCGCCGTCCAGCGCCCCGGTCACGGTAGCGGACGGGTCCGGCGGTTATCTGACCGCGGTGATCGGCACCCGTTCTCCGAGCGTAGACGGGTACGGGCAACTGGTCTTTTTCTGGCACGGCACGACGTTTGTCGGCTGGGACAGCAGCGGCGAAAGCCTGGCCATTCAAGCCATCACTCCCGGAAAACCGGGTACCATCCGAGTCACCTACGCCCATTACGGGCCCGATGATGGATTGTGCTGTCCCTCCCTGCCCGCGGTCACGATCGAATACCGGTGGAATGGGCACGGCTTCACCCCCTCAGGGATGCCACCAAAACGCGGAGAGGAAGCGGCGGTGAGACTGGAGGGTACCTGAACCCGGATTCACCGGCTTGGTGCCTGCGGATGGTTTCTCCGGAAACGAGGAAGCGCCTTGTGACCTGCGATGATGGGAGTTCTTCACGCTTCCGGTACGCACGATCGGCAAGGCACTTCCGAGATGGCAATCTTCCCATGCCGCGGCGAGGGTCTCCGCACGGTTCGATGATCCGAATCTGGTCGGCTACGGCGGGCCGGCCTCGGTGGTGCGGCCGGCCGAGCGGTGCGGACTGCCCGCGCTCGTCGGCGAGCACGTCGGGCTGCCGGCCTCGAAGGACGGCATCGGCCTTCCCGGCGGCGAAGGTGATGTCGCTGGTCGGCGGCATGGTCGCCGGGCGGACAGCATCGATGACATGGACCGGCTGCGGCACGGCGGGCTGCCGAGGCTGTTCGCCGGGGTGCGGGCCCCCTCCACGCTGGGTTCCTTCCTGCGGTCCTTCAGCCACGGGCACGTCAAGCAACTGCACGCGGTGGCCCGCCGGTTCCTGCCCGCTCTGGCCGCGCGTACCCCGCTGCTGCGAGGCGCCGAGGAGTTTGAGGGTGGTCGCCTTCTCCTGTACCGGTGGCGTCCCACCTTCCCCAACCCACCACCCTCCCCAGCTCCCATCCCGTCCGCCGTGGACCCACACACCGTGGAGCGGGCGTGGTTCCTGGCGTCCAGGTGGAGCGCGCCACTGTACGAACGACCTGGACGCCATGGGCCGCGTCTGCTCGGCTCTGCCTGGGTCGATGGTGGACGGGATGGGAGCCCCCGCGCACGCCACGACGGACCCGCAGTCGCAGACGGCGCCCCTCCATCCCGGTGCCGGCCGATCCCCCGCCGGAGGCAGGAGCGTCGCCCGCAGCGGAGCCGGGAGCGCGCCCGGCGGAGCAGAGCGCAGCCGGGCTGGATGAAGCAGGGAAAGTTCTACCGCGCGCTCGTCACTCGCCGTTGAGATCCGGCTGAGAGTCCGACACGAAGCGCCCTTCACCGCGCGGTGAAGGGTGCTCCGTCATCCGGACGGAGCCGCCGCGAACTCCCGCAGCGCCGCGAAGTCGTCCTCGCGCAGGCCGATCCTCGGGTTCACGTGATGGAGCAGGGCGGATCCGGGATGGTGCGTGCTGACGTACCGGCCGTCGGCCGCGCTCTGCTCGTCGTCCACCCAGGCGAACGGGCGGCCCCCGGTGTACGCCACGATCGCCTCCGTCTTCCAGTGCACGCCGTCGGGCCGCTCGGCGAACAGGCCCGTGCCGAAGTCGACGTACGGCAGCTCGGGCAGGCCGACGACCGGGGCGATCCAGACGTTGGCCTCGGCCGTCCACGTCGTCGCCCAGACCAGTTCGTAGCCGAGCCGGAGCAGGGCCGGACCGTGGTCCGGGTTCAGCCACACCCGCAGCGGGCGTCGGGAGAACACAGGCACCCGGATCGTCGTATAGCCCGCGGGCCGGCGTTCCGCCTTGGCCGCGTAGGGGTTGAGGGGGCCGTCGACGTCCAGGAACAGCAGGGGGCGGTTCACGGGGACACCGTACGGCAGGACAGACTGCCGGCCCGCCCGGATTTTCTTGCGGGTGTGAGGCATAGCGGGCGGTGGCTGCGCGCGTCAGGAGGGATGTAGGGCCCCCGACGACGAGGGGCCCGGGGGAAAGAGAAGGTGACGATGGATGCCGAAGCGCAGGAGAGCTTCCGGGAGTTCGTGGCCGGCAGGTCGTCCGCGCTGCTGAAGACCGCCGTCCTGCTGACCGGCGGCGACCGGCACGCCGCCGAGGACCTGCTGCAGAACGCGCTGGTCAAGGCGGCCGGACGATGGCAGCGGATCGACGAGCCGGAGGCGTACGTACGGCGGATCCTGTACCGGCAGCAGATCAGCCGCTGGCGGCTGAAGTGGCCGCGGCGGGAGGTGACCGTCGCCGAGCTTCCGGAGGACGCCGTGGCTTCGGACGCGTCCGGCGCCGCCGAGCTGCGGCTCGTGCTGCGTACGGCCCTGTCCCGGCTCACCGCCCGCCAGCGCACCGTGCTGGTGCTGCGGTACTTCGAGGACCTGCCCGAGGCCGACGTGGCCCGGATCCTGGCCTGCTCCGTGGGCACCGTACGGTCCACCACCCATCGCTCCCTGGCCAGACTCCGTGAGCTGGCCCCCGAGTTGGCGGCACTGGACCCCGGCCGGCAGCAGCCGTCCCGTGACTTCTCGCCCGTGGAGGTGCGCCCGTGAACGTCGAGGAACTCGTGCGCGACGCGCTGCGGGAACAGGCCGAGCGGCAGCCGCCGGCGCCGGCGGGATTCGCCGACCGGGTGCTGGGCGCCCGCAGGCGCCGCCGTAACCGCCGGCTCGCGTCCGTCGCCGTGGCCACCGCCGCCGTGGTGGCCGTCGGTGTCGGGGTGCCGCTGCTGGACTCCGGCGGCCGGAAGGACGTACGGCCGTCCGGTGTGCTGGACTCCCGTGACGTCAGCGCGCATCCGGACCAGGGGCCGCCGCGTGAGCTGGTCGCGGCGGGGCGGTCGGTGCTGGCCGCGTACTACACGGTGAAGGTGGTGCCGCGGAGCGCCGACCGGGCGATCGGCGAGCGCACGTACTGGCTGCTGAACCAGAGGACCGGCCGGTACGAGAAGGACGACCGGTGGTCGTTCGTGGCCGTCGCCCCGGGCCTGCGGACCGCCGCCGTGCTGGAACGGCAACTGCCCGCCGCCCGGATCGGACTGCTCGACCTCGCGACGGGGGAGGTCGAGCGGTGGATCCCGGTGTCGCACGGCGTCGGGGGGCTCGCCTTCTCGCGTGACGGCCGCAGGCTGGTCGCCACGACGTACACGGAGAACCCCGACGGGTTCGAGAAGGCCATGGACGGGCGGACCGGCCGCTCCCACTGGGTGCCGCGCTTCGAGTCCCTGTCCCGGACCGGCTTCGAGATCCTGGACGTGGCTTCCGGCCGGGGAACCTGGGTCGCGGTTCCGCAGGGCCGCGAGTTCCTCGGCCGGGAGGACTTCGCCTTCAGCCGCGCCGGTGACCTGCTGTACGCGCGGATCGTGGGACCCCGCGACGGCATGCAGCAGTTCTACGACTTCACGGGCCGGAAGGTGCCCGCGCCCGCGAACGAGGCCCACCTGAGGTCGGACGTCGGCGCCCGGCTGTCCCCGGACGGGCGGCTCGCCGCCTGGGGGCTGGTGGCGGAGCCGCACCACACGTCGTACTCCTCGATCCTCGATCCGCTGACCGGCAGGGAGATCATCCGGGTGCGCGGCTCCCATCTGCTCGCCTGGGCGGACGACGAGCGGCTCATCGCCTGGGAACGGGACCCCGATGTGGAGCGGTACCGGCCCCGGCTGGTGCTGGTCACGATCGGCAGCACCAAGGTCGTCCCGCTCAGCGGTTTCCAGGAGCCGAACGACGGCTACGGCGACCGGGACTGGGAGCCGGTGTTCGCCGACCGCTGATCAGATCGTCGTGAGCGCCTCGTACTGCGCCAGCAGCCCGTCGGCCGCCTCCGGGCCGGCGGGCAGCAGCGGGGCCCGCACCGGGCCCGAGGGCCGGCCGAGGCGGGCGAGCAGGGCCTTGGCGGTGACCGTGCCGGGCAGGCCCGCGCCCATCATCGCCTCGATCAACGGCGTGGCCCGCAGCTGGAGTTCGGCCGCCCGGGCGGTGTCACCGGCGTCGAAGGCGTCCAGGATCGCGGCGATCTCGGCGGGGACGGCGTTGGCGACCGTGCTCACACAGCCCGCCGCGCCGACCGCGTGCAGCGCCAGTACGTGCTCGTCGCAGCCCGCGTAGTACGCCAGGTCCGTGTGGGCCAGCACCCTCTGGGTGCCGAGGAAATCGTAGGAGCAGTCCTTGACCGCCACGATCCGCGGGTGCGCGGCGAGGCGGATGATCGTCTCCGGTTCGATCCGGGTGCCGGTGCGGCCCGGGATGTCGTAGAGCATCACGGGCAGCCCGCTCGCGTCGGCGACCGCGCGGAAGTGCGCCTCCACCGCCTCCTGCGGCGGCCTGCTGTAGTACGGCGTCACCACCAGCACGCCGTCGGCGCCCGCCTTCTCGGCCGCCAGGGCCAGCTCGACGGTGTGCCGGGTGTCGGCACTGCCGACGCCCGCGACCAGGGGCACCCGGTCGCCGACCGCCTCCCGGACCGCCGCGATCAGCTCGGTCTTCTCCGCGTCCGTGGTGGTGGGCGACTCGCCCGTGGTGCCGCTCAGCACCAGGCCGTCGCAGCCCTCCGCCACCAGCCACGCGGCCAGCTTCCGGGCACCGTCCAGGTCGAGGGCGCCTTCCGCGGTGAACGGCGTGATCATCGCGCAGAGCGTGCGGCCGAAGGGGCGGGTGGTGGTGCGTGAGGTTGTCATACGGGTAGTGTCGGCACGACCTCGGTGAAGCTCTACTTAATTCTCCTACAAAGTATTGCTAAGCATTGCTGATGCATCGGCGTGGTGACCGAAGGTCCTGTGTCCAACTCGGCCCCTCATGGGTCACTATGGCCGGAGGGTCACCGACGTCCGTCATGGAGGCACCATGAAGCTCGGCAAGGCACTGGCCACCGGAGTCGCCGAGGAGTGGCCGCTCGTCCACGAAGAGCGGACCCCGCTGCCCGAGGAGACCGTGGCCCCCGTCGAACCGGCCGAGCCGGCCCGCGAAGAGGTCCCGGCCGCCCGATGAGACTGCGGCTCCCGGCGGAACGCCCGACGGAGCCGCCGACCGGATACAAGATCGCCCACCCGGTGCTGTCCCAGGACGGCACCCGGGCCGGGTTCACCGGTGTGTCGCTCGGCGGCGCGCTGCCGTACACCGTGCTCGACGACGCCTCCTGCGTCTACGGGCGCCGGCACCGCCCGCCGGCCCGGCTGTGCGACTGCGGCTTCCACTGCGTCCACGACCGCAGTGCCGCCGAGGCCATGCTGTGCACCGCCGAGCACCGGACCGCCCTGCTGCTGGAGGTCTCCGTGCTCGGCGCCTACATCCGCTTCGAGCGCGGCTTCCGCTACGCCCGGCAGCGGGTGCGCACGGCCACCGCCGGCCCGTGCGCCTGTGGCGCCACCGCCGTCGCGCTCGTCGACGCCGGCTGGGGCAGGCCCGGCTGGCGGGCCCTCGGCCCCGTCTGCGCGGGCTGTGTGCGCGGCCGTACGTCCGTCTCGCTCGTCGGCTTCGCCCGGCTGGCCGGGCAGGGGTTGCGGGTGGCGGCGCGGGGCGGAGGCAGCGGACTTCCCGTTGGCGAGTCCGGTGAGTCGCGGGCCGGGGCGGAGTTGGGGGTGCCCGAACTCGTCGCGGAGGCCGCGCTGTTGCAGGCGCGACTCGACTGGTTCCAGAGCCAACTCGCGCGGCTGGGTGAGCGCGGCACCGGGGGCGCCGAGCGGGGCTAACCGGCTTCGGGCCGGGTACCCGAACGTGTGGGTGCGTTGGTGCGGATGCCTGCGGCGGCCCGTGCGGGTGCGTGGTGGCCGGTGTCGCGCCTACGGTGGTCTGTGAGTCGGTGCCGCGCCGGGTGGTGTCCGTCCTCGGTCCGGCGGGCTGATCGTCGCGTGGTGCGGGAGGTCTTCGCCGGCCACCGCGGGCGTACACCACCCGCCACGTCCCCTCCCCGCCGTGTGCGGCCTCAGGAGGCATCACGCTCAGCGCTACAGCGATCAGGGAAAGGGCACACACCGATGAAGCACAGGGTTCCGCACGGATCGGGCGCCAAGGGTCCCGACGAGCTGCGGCAGCAGATCGAGCACACCAGGCATCAACTCGGCCACACCGTCGCCCAGTTGGTCGGCAAGGCCGATGTCAAAGGCCGGGCCCGGGTGCGGGCCGCCGACCTGAGGGACAAGGCCGGCGCCATGACCGTGCAACTGCGCGTGAGCGCCGCCCACGCCGGCCACGGCATGCAGGACAGGGCCGCCAAGGCCGGTCACGCCGTCCAGGGCCGGGCCGCCCAGGCGGGCCACGCGGTGCAAGGCAGGGCCGGGCAGGTGGGGCACGCGCTGCAGGGGCGCGCCGCGCAGGCCGGGCATGCGGCGCAGGGCCGGGCGAGTCGCGCCGGGCACGTCGTGCAGGAACGGGCCGGGCGCGCGGGCCACGCCATGGGCGACACCGTCCCGCAGCCCCTGCGTGGCGCGCTGCGCGCGGGCAGGCGTCATCCGGGGCCCGTCCTCGCCGCGGGGGTGCTGGGCGCGGCCGCGGTGACGGCGGCCATCGCCTGGCGCAGGCAGCGCCGCCGCCACTGACCGCCCCGGCCCACGGGGGGCTCGACGCCACCCTCCTGCCGAAAACTCAGTCCGTCTGGACAAACAAAATTTTCGGTGCGAGGGTGGTCGCATGCTGGACGTGACCGTGATCGAGGACCCCGAGGCGGCGGCCGTGTCGCTGGACCCCGTCCGGGCCCGGCTGCTCGCCGAGCTGGCCGCCGGACCCGCGTCGGCGGCGATGCTGGCCGGCAAGGTCGGACTGCCCCGCCAGAAGGTGAACTACCACCTCAAGGCGCTGGAGCGGCACGGCCTGGTCGAGCTGGCCGGAGAGCGCCGCAAGGGCAATGTCACCGAGCGGCTGATGCGCGCGACCGCGGCGTCGTACGTCATCTCGCCGGCCGCCCTGCCCGCCGTACAGCCGGACCCGGACCGCTTCCGTGACCAGCTCTCCGCGCGCTGGCTGCTCGCGCTCGGCGCCCGCCTGGTGCGGGACGTCGGTGCGCTGATCACCGGCGCGGCCAAGGCCAGGAAGCGGCTGGCGACCTATGCCCTGGACGGCCAGGTCCGGTTCGCCTCCGCCGCCGACCGCGCGGCCTTCGTGCAGGAGCTGACGGCGGGCGTGAGCGCCCTGATCCGCAAGTACGACGCCCCGGACGCCGAGGGTGGCAGGGATCACCGGATCGTCGTCGCCCTCCACCCCACGGTCAAGGAACAGCAGTCCGCCCCCGCACTGGACCAGTGAGAAAGAGCCCCGCCATGTCCCAGGAATTCGAGATCGTCCGCGAGTTCGAGGTCGACGTCCCGCCCGAGAAGGTGTGGGAGGCCGTCACCACCGGTACCGGTGGCTATCTGTGGCCCATGGACCCGCCCGAGCCCCGGGTCGGCGGCTCGGGGCCCTTCGGGTCCACCGTCACCGCCTGGGACCCGCCGCACCACTACACCAACCGCAGCGAGGACGTCGGTTTCCCGGTCCAGTCGCTCAACCAGCTCGACTACACCATCGAGCCCCGCGACGAGGGCCGCCGTGCCTGGGTGCGCTATGTGCACAGCGGCATCTTCACCGACGACTGGAACAACCAGTACGACGGCGCCAGCAAGCACACCAACTTCTATCTGCACACCTTGTGCGAGTACCTCACGCACTTCGCGCCCCGCCCGGTCACCTTCGCCCAGCTGAACGGGCCCGCGGCCTCGGGGACTTCGGAGGCGCTCGCCGCCGCCGGGCGTGCCCTCGGCCTGGCGGACGACGCCGCCGCGGGTGCGAAGGTCGCCGTCCAGGGTCCCGGCGGGCGGACCCTGGACGCCGTACTCGACTACCGCACCCCGTACTTCATCGGGCTGCGCACCGACGACGCGCTCATCCGCTTCTTCGGGCGCGGCCACTGGGGCGCTCCGCTCGGCATCAGCGTGCACGACTTCGCGCCGGACGCCGACGCCGAGGCGAGCGAGAACGGCTGGCAGGACTGGCTGAACGGAGTGTTCAGCCGGTCCTGAGAGCGGCTTCGCTCACGGGCGGAAGCGCAGCACCTGCGGGTCGTGGTCGCTGATCTGGTCGTTGAACTCGGCGTTGATGTGCACGCTGTCGTACTCGAAGTCGCAGCCGCGCCGGATCGCCGGGCTGATCAGGATCTGGTCCAGGACCTGCTCGTTGCCCTGGTAGTCGTAGGTGTACCGCTCGCTCTTCGGCAGCGACTTGATCGCCGACCACAGCTCGCCGTCGCCTTCGAGGATCTTCGCGGTCTCGGAGAACTCGAAGTCGTTCATGTCGCCGAGCGCGATGACGTTCGCGTTCTTCTGCACGGACAGGATGTCCTTGACGAACGCGTTCACCTCGGTCGCCTGGGCGTGGCGCTGGATCTCCGAGCTGCGCACGGGCGGCTGGTACTGCGAGGTCAGACTCTGGTCGCCGCCCTTGGAGTTGAGGTGGTTGGCGATCACGAAGACGGTCTTGCCGTGGAAGACGAACTCGCCGGCCAGCGGCTTGCGGCTGCTGTTCCAGGCCGCGTTCGTCGGGTCGATACGTCCCGGGGAGACCGTCAGTTGCGCCTTGCCGTCCACCTTGGTGACACCGACCGCGGTGGTGGAGTCGCCGCCCGCGCGGTCCACGAAGGACACCCGCTCCGGGATGAACAGGAACACCTGGCGGATGTTGCCGCCGGGCTCGCCGCCGTCCTGGTCGTTGACCGGGTTGATCGAGCGCCATTCGTACTTCGGGCCGCCCGCCGCGACGATCGCGTCGATCAGCTTGTTCACGGTCTCGCTCGCGTCGACCGTGCCGTCGTCCTTGGCGCCGTTGTTGTCCTGGATCTCTTCCAGGGACACGATGTCGGGCGACTGCAGGTTGTTCACGATCGCGGCGGCGTGCTGGTCGAAGGTGGCGTCCGACGGGTCGAGGTTCTCGACGTTGTAGGTCGCCACCGCCAGTTCGCGGCTCGACTGCTTCTGCGTGGTCTCCCGCTCCAGGCCGCCGCTCTGCAGCGTGCCGAGCTTGCTCGCGACCAGGGTGTAGCCGCCGTACTGGTTGAAGTCCAGCGGGCCGGTGGTGGCGCCCTCCAGGGTGTCGCCGACGTTCGCCTTCGGGAAGTCGGCGGTGGAGCCCAGCGACTGGATCTGCAGCCGGCCGGTGTTCTGCGAGTCGTAGGAGCCGTAGACCGTGCCGCCCCGGTGGCCGCGGTGCTCCCACGGCTTCACCGTGACCCACAGCTCACTGTAGGGGTCGGTGGCGGTGACCACGCGGGTGTCCTCGACCTGGACGTTCATGCCCTCCAGGGACTCGTAGTAGTCCAGGGCGTACGCCGACGGGTCCAGGGTCAGGCCGTTGATCGAGCCGGCGGCGGCGGTGTCGCCCTCGGGCGTGTACGCGTCCGGCACCGAGTCCTCGTCGATCACGACCGGCGCCGGGACCGCGTTGCCGGTGGAGACGGTGGTGATCGTCGGCTTGGTGATCTCCGTCAGGGACTGGTTGCCGGAGGAGGTGCCGCCGGGAACGTACTCGGAGACCGTGCCGGTCACCGTCACCGAGTCGCCGACCGCGACCTTCGGGGTGGAGCTGGTGAAGACGAAGACGCCCTCGCTGGTGGCCGGGTTGTCGTCCGGGCTCGGATCCTGGATCCAGAAACCTCTGGAGGAGCCGTATGCGCGCGTGGCCGTGACGACGCCCGGCACGTCCGTCACCTTCTGGCCCGCGAACGGCGATATTCGGGTGGTGCCCTGGATGTCGTGGATACGCACGGAGTCGGCGTGGGCGGGCGAGGTGAGGACGACGGCGGACGCCGCGCTGCAGACGGCGGCGACGGTGAGCGCGGCGAGGCGCGCGGAAGACCTGCTCGGCAAGGGATCCCTCCGGGGACGTGACGATGCGCCGGGACGAGGGTGGTACGGGAGCGTGTGGGGCTCGTAGCCCTCTGTGACACGCGCAGAGCCGAGTGAACAGTTGTCCCCCCAACTTCTACGCGCGTCAATCTCCTGCCTGGGGTGGGGAGTTGTCAAGGTTTCGGCCATGTACGACGGCTGACGGGGAGATGAACCGGGCGGCATGGGTGGAAATCCGTCTAGGCTGAGCGGCTGAGCCCTTTCACGGTCCGAGGAGAACCAGCCGATGTCAGACAGCGCCCCCCTGCCGCCCGTACGGCTGCACTCCGAAGCGGAGCTGGCACGCGCCGCGCTGTCCACTCCGCTGCTCTCCCGCGCCGCCCGCCTCGCCCGCTGGGCCGGGCCCGAGACCCGCGTGGACGCCGGTGGCGGACTGGCCGAGGAGCAGCTTCCGGCCGCCGCCGAACTGCTCGGACTGAGCGGCGACGACGCCGCCGCGTACGCCAGTGAGGCCTGGCGGGTCGCCGTGGACGCCGGACTGGTCGAGATCGTGGACGAGGAGGCCGGAACGGTCCGCGCCGGCGAGGAGCTGAAGCTGCTCACCGCCGGTGCTCCGGCCGATGTGCTCGCCGTGTGGCTCGCCGCGCTGGAGACCGTCATCGCCGACGCGAGCGTTCCGGATCTGGACGATCTGGTCGACGCCCTGGACGGGGGCGGCCGGATCGATTTCTCGTCACTCGACTGGGATCTCGAGGCCGAGGCGGAGTTCCTGGACGGCGTCCTCGGCAACCTGTATCTGCTGACGGTGAGTGAGGACGGCCCCAGCGACGGCCCGGTCCCGCTGCCCGCCCTGGCCGCCTCGGTGATCCTCCCCGACGGCATGGGCGAGCCCACCAACGACGTCCTGGAGCAGGTCTCCGACGCGATGATGCGGCTGGACGACCAGTTCCGGATGCTGGAGCCGGCCGGGGTCGTGGAGTACCGGCCGGTGGACGAGGCCCTCATGGCCGACGCCGACGAGGAGCCCGCCGCGCCGGTGGACGACACCGACGTCTCGCGGTACGGCATGGTCCGGCTCACCCCGCTCGGCGCGTACGGGCTGCGGGCGCGGCTGCTGGAGGCCGGGCTCCAGGCACCGGCCGTCGGTGACCTCGCCGACAAGGGCGCGGACGCGCTGCTCGACGGTACGGCCGCGTTCGGCCAGGCGGCGGCGCGCGCCGAGACCGAGCAGTGGCTCGCCCGGCGGGAACCGCTCACCGCGGCACGGGAGTTGCTGGCGGCGGCACGGGGTGCGGACGCGGGCGCGCCGCTGCGCAGGCTGCGCTGCCAGCAGGCCCTGTCCCTGATCGGCGCGGAGGCCGAGCCGGCGTTGCGGGAGGTGCTGGACGACCCGGAACTGGGCGGGCTCGCCCGGGTGTGGCTCAGCGAACGGGGTGCGGCGGGTGTGCCGGCGCCGTCGCAGGAGCTGGTGTTCTGGCTGACCATCGACACGGTGGCGGCGCAGCTGGCGGCCGAGGGCAACTCCGAGGAGCTCCAGGCGCTGGTGGAGGGGCTGGCCGAGCAGCACAGCGGGTTCTTCTCCGCGGCCTGGCGGGTGGAGCATCCGGCCACGGCCGAGGTGCTGGAGGCGATGGGGCGGCTGCATCCGGACAAGAAGGTGGCGAAGGAAGCGCGCAAGGCCGCGTTCAAGGCGCGGTCGCAGCACGGGGCTTGACATCTCCTTGGGCCGGTCATGGGGTGGCGCATACGGATTCTTGAACAAGGGCCTCTGAAGTAGTCCTTTGTTCAACTCCCGTTCAAGGTGTGGCGGGAGCGTGTGCGCCGAACCGAGGTCCGCCACCCTCCACGGCACTCCCACCGTCTCAGGAGACACACCATGTCGCTCACCCGCAGGGACTTCGCCAGAAAATCCGCGATCACCGGTGCCGGTGTCGCCCTGGCGGGCAGCGTCGGCGCGCTCGCCACGGCGCCGAACGCCCTCGCCGCGACGGACATCGACAGCGACGAGGCGGAGTCGGCGCACGGTGGCCACCACGGCGTCGGCTACGGCCCGCTGATCTCCGACCCGAACGGCATCCTGGCCCTGCCCGAGGGCTTCACGTACAAGATCATCACCTACAGCGGCAAGACCACGCTGGAGTCCGGCGAGTTCACCCCGTCCAACCACGACGGCACCGCCACCTTCGAGGGCCCCCGCGGCACCACCCTCCTCGTCAACAACCACGAGCTCGCCGGCGCTCGCGCCAACTGGCCGCACCCGGTCCCGCTGACCGAGGGCCTCGTCTACGACCCGGCGGCGGCCGGCGGCTGCACCGTCGTCGAGGTCCGCCACGGCGGCGAGGTCGCGGAGTGGGTCGGCATCGCCGGCACCGCAACCAACTGCGCGGGCGGCAGCACCCCGTGGGGCACCTGGCTGACCTGCGAGGAGACCGAGGACAAGGCCGGCAAGAACGGTTTCACCAAGGACCACGGCTACGTCTTCGAGGTCGACCCGGAGGACCGCCGGGCCAACCGCGACCCCAAGCCGATCAAGGCCCTCGGCCGCTACGCCCACGAGGCCGTCGTCGTCGACCCCAAGCGCGGCCACCTCTACCTGACCGAGGACGCGGCCGGCCCCAACGGCCTGCTCTACCGCTGGACCCCGCCGGAGGGCTTCCGCCACGGCCGCGGCAAGCTGCGCACCCTCGCCGACGACGCCGGTGTGCTGCAGGCCTTCAAGTGCTTCGACTCCGGCGGCAAGTTCGTGGACGACCTGTCCCGCGCCACGAAGATCGGCACGGTCTACGGCGTCGACTGGGTCGACGTCCCCGACCGCGACGCCAAGACGGTCTCGGTCCGTAAGCAGTTCACCGACGGCCAGGTCACCCGCGCCCGCAAGCTGGAGGGCATGTGGTGGGGCGACGGCGGCGCCTACATCGTCTCCTCCTTCGCCCGTGCGGAGAGCCCGGTCCAGCACGACGGCCAGGTCTGGTTCTACGACCCGCGACGCCGGACCCTCACCCTGAAGGTGCTGCTCGGTGTGAACCCGGAACCGGCCAAGGACGGCGCCTTCGACGGCCCCGACAACATCACCGTCTCCCCGTACGGCGGCCTCGTCATCGCCGAGGACGGCGAGGGCGTCCAGCACCTGTTCGGCGCCACCGAGAGCGGCCGTACCTACCCGATCGCCCGCAACGAGCTCAACATCGGCACCGAAGCGGAGCCGGAGTACAGCGAGTTCACCGGCGTCACCTTCTCACCCGACGGCCGGATCCTGTTCGCCAACATCCAGACGCCCGGCATCATGCTCGCCATCACCGGGCCGTGGAAGCGGCAGCAGCGGTAACGCCGGAAGCGGAGATTAATTGGCTCGCACCTCCAGAGCTGCGCCTCCTACAGTGAGATCACAACGTCACGCACCTCCCGGTGCGATGGCAGCGGCTACTTCCCTCTCCAGGAATGAAACAACAGCCGCAGCCGACTTGATCTCGGGAGGCGCAGCTCATGGCGGGTGTCCGGTGCGCAGGCCGCGGATACTTCATGGGATCAGAAGGTTGCGGGTTCGACTCCCGTCGTCGACCACGGGTCGATGTAGCTCAATGGATAGAGCATCTGACTAAGGACCGTCGCCGACTCTCGACCTCGGACACCCTCCACTTGCTGCGCCTCCCTCCGAAATGGCAAGGAATTCGGGGGAATTCACCATGGCGCGATTCAACACGCGTGTCGCGAAGGCGCAGCCGATCTCGCCCGTCACCACGACCGGCCGGACCCTGTCGACGTACGAGGGCGGCCGGGGGCACGAGCGGGACGCACGCTCCGAGCTCTTTCTGCTCGCCGTCTCCAACTTCGTCACGCGGAGCACCTTCTACGAGTCCGGCACCGACCGCGACGACCGGTTCGCCCGGCTCGTGCGCGAGCTCGCCGTCGGCGACCCCGACTGGACGGCCGGCCTGCTCGGCTGGCTGCGCGGGGACGGGCACCTGCGGACGGCCTCGCTCGTCGGCGCCGCCGAGTACGTGCACGCACGTCTGACGGCCGGTGCGACCGACGGCCCGTCGAACCGGCAGGTCGTGGACTCCGTACTCCAGCGCCCGGACGAGCCCGGCGAGTTGCTCGCGTACTGGACGTCCGTCCACGGCCGTGCCGTGCCCAAGCCCGTCAAGCGCGGAGTCGCCGACGCCGTACGACGGCTGTACCACGCCAAGTCGCTGCTGAAGTACGACACCGCGTCCAAGGGCTACCGCTTCGGCGACATCCTCAACCTGGTGCACGCGGCACCGGACCCGGACAAGCCGTGGCAGGGCGAGCTGTTCCAGTACGCGCTCGACCGCCGGCACCACCCGGACACCGCCGTGCCGCCCGCGTCCCTGCCGGTGCTCACCGCACACCGCGAACTGATGGCCTTGCCGGTGCGGGACCGGCGGGCGGTCGTCACCTCGCCCGGTGGCACCGAACGGCTCGCGGCGGCGGGGATCACCTGGGAGGCGCTGGCCGGCTGGCTCCAGGGCCCCATGGACAAGGCGGCCTGGGAGGCCGTGATCCCGTCGATGGGTGCGATGGCGCTCGTGCGCAATCTGCGCAACTTCGACGAGGCCGGGGTGTCCGACGAGGTCGCGGTCCGGGTGGCGGCGAAGATCAGCGACCCGGAGCAGGTGGCGCGCTCGCGGCAGTTCCCCTTCCGCTACCTCGCCGCCTACCGGCACGCGCCGTCGCTGCGCTGGTCCTACCCGCTGGAGCAGGCGCTCGGCCACTCGCTGGCCAACGTGCCCGCGCTGCCGGGCCGGACGCTGGTCCTGGTCGACCGGTCGGGCTCGATGTTCTGGGCGCAGTCCCGGGACCGCTCGGAGCTCACCCGGGCCGACGCGGCGGCGATCTTCGGCACCGCGCTCGCCCTGCGGGCGGCCGACGCCGACCTCGTCCAGTTCGGTACGGCCAGTGACAAGGTGAGGTTCCGCAAGGGCGAGTCGGTGCTGAAGATCCTGGAGCGCTTCGGCAGCCTGGGCGGCACCGACACCACCGACGCGGTGCGCCGGCACTACCGGAAGCACGACCGGGTGCTGATCGTCACCGACGAGCAGTACGCCCCGAACCGGCACGGCGACCCCACCGCCCAGATCCCGGCCCATGTGCCCGTCTACACCTGGAACCTGGAGGGATACCGGGCGGGCCACGGACCGTCGGGCACGGGGAACCGCCACACCTTCGGCGGCCTCTCGGACGCGGCCTTCCGGATGGTCTCCCTCCTTGAGACGGCCGACGACAGCCGCTGGCCGTGGCAGGCCTGATCCGCATCCGGCCCTGAGCGTGGCCCGCACTTCTACGGGGGGTGCGGGCCACATCTGTGCCTGGGGGATTGTCGGGCAGCAGGCTGACATCTAACATTTTAGTCATGCAGGCCCTACGACCCGTTCCCCGCACCCTGCTGCGGGACCGTGCCTACGCCGCGATCCGGGACGCCATCGTGGCCGGGGAGATCGAGCCCGGCGCGGTGGTGCGCGACGCCGACCTCGCCGAGCGGCTCGGGCTGTCCCGGGCGCCGGTGCGCGAGGCCTTCTCCCGGCTGGTGGACGAGGGGCTGTTGGAGAGCAAGCCGCAGAGCTACACCCGGGTCACCCCGCTCGTCGCCGCCGACGTACGGGACGCGGCGGCCGTGGTCGGCGCCATGCACGAGCTGGTCACCCGGGTCGCCGTCCCCCGGCTGCGGCCGGCGGACGTGGCGGAGATGCGCACGGCCAACGAACGGTTCGCCGCCGCCGCGCGCGCCGGCGACGTGGACGAGGCCCTGCGCGGCGACGACGATCTGCACGACGTGCTGGTCCGGGCGGCCGGCAACCGCGCGGCCGCCGCCACCGTCGCCCGCTACACCCCGCTCATCCGCCGCCTGGAGCGACAGCGCTTCGGCGAGGGCGGATCGTGCCGCTCGGCCGGACTGCACGAGCGGCTGATCGAGGCCTGCGCCGGCGGTGACGTGGACGGCGCGGTCCGCGTCACGGAGCAGATCTGGCGCACGCTCACCGACCTGGCCGACCCCGACTGATCCCTTCTCCGTCCCTGGAGGCCCCGTGTCCCAGCCCGCGTCCCTGGCGTCGTACCAGCGTTACCCCCTCCTCTTCGGTCCCTCCCCGGTGCATCCGCTCCCACGCTTGACCGCGCACCTCGGTGGCGCCTCGCTGTGGGCCAAGCGGGAGGACTGCAACTCCGGGATCGCCTATGGCGGGAACAAGACCCGCAAGCTGGAGTACCTGGTCGCCGACGCGCTCGCCCAGGGCTGCGACACGCTGGTGTCGATCGGCGGGGTGCAGTCCAACCACACCCGCCAGGTCGCGGCCGTCGCCGCCCGCGTTGGACTCAAGTGCGTGCTGGTGCGGGAGAGTTGGGTCGAGTGGCCGGACTCCGTGTACGACAAGGTGGGCAACATCCTGATCAGCCGGCTGGCCGGGGCCGAGGTGCGGCTGGTGCGGGCCGGGTTCGGCATCGGGTTCAAGGAGAGCTGGGAGCAGGCGCTCAGGGACGTCGAGGCGACGGGCGGCAAGCCGTACGCCATTCCGGCCGGCGCCTCCGACCACCCGCTCGGCGGCCTCGGCTTCGCCCACTGGGCCTACGAAGTCGCCCAGCAGGAGGAGGAGTTGGACGTCTTCTTCGACACGGTGATCGTGTGCTCGGTGACCGGGTCCACGCAGGCGGGCATGGTCGCCGGGTTCCGGGCGCTCGAGGAGGCGGGCGGACGGCGGCGCCGGTTGATCGGCATCGACGCGTCGGCCAAACCCGCCGCCACCCGTGGGCAGATCGCCCGCATCGCCCACGCCACGGGTCAACTGATTGGACTGAAGGGGGAGTTGACCGAGACGGACATCGTGCTGGACGAGCGGTACCACGCGGGGACGTACGGCATCCCCGACGAGAACACCCTGGAGTCCATGCGGCTGGCCGCGCGGACCGAGGGCATGGTCACCGACCCCGTGTACGAGGGGAAGTCGATGGCCGGGCTCATCGATCTCGTCGGGCGCGGCGAGATCGGCGCGGACTCCACCGTGCTCTACGCCCACCTCGGGGGCCAGCCGGCGCTCAACGCCTACAGCGCCCTGTTCTAGTTCTGTCCCAGCCCTGTTCGGGCCGAGCTCGCGTCGACGCCCCGCTTGGGGGGCGGGGCCATGATGGAAGGGTGCCCCGCCCCGCGAAGCCCGGCCCGCCCGAGGCCCACCGACCGCCCGAGGCCCACCGACCGGCTGAGGTGCCCGGTCCGCCCGAGGTCCCCCTCCCGGCGGCGGCCCCCGGCCGCCTGGAGTCGGCCCCCACGCCCCGGACCGCCGTGGCATGGCTGCCCCCGGCCGGGCTGTGGCCCGCCATCCAGGGCATCCGCGCCGAGCACGACCCGCAGATCCGGCGCTGGCCGCCCCATGTGAACCTGATCTTCGGCTTCGTGCCGGAGGAGGACTTCCCGGCGGCGCTCCCGCTGCTGGCCGCCGCGGCCACGGAGTGCGAGCCCTTCGACATCCGGCTCGGCGGGGTCCGCTCCTTCCGCCACCGGTCCTACTCCACCGTGTGGCTCGACCCCGCGGCGGCCGGCGCCGCGCCCTGGACGGAGCTCCGGCGCGTGCTGGCGGAGCCCTTCCCGTCCTGCACGGACCGCTTCCCCCGCTTCACCCCGCACCTCTCGCTCGGGCGCACCCGTGTCCCGCGTGTCCTCGCGGCCGAATGCGCCGCCCGGCTCGGGGTGCTGCACGCGCGCGTGGACGAGATCGCCGTGCTGTCCCGCCGTGGTGACGGCCCCATGCGGACGCGCGCCACGGTCGGCCTGGGCACCGGTGCCGTACGCCGCCACACCGGACCGGACCCGGCGAGCGGCGGATACGAGCCACCCGAGCGGCGCTGACCGGGCGAACCGGGTCTCGCTAGGCTGTGGAGACGATCCCCGGTGTGCGAGGAGTTGCTGGATGCCGCAGGTCAGACCCATGCGCGCGGACGCTCGGCGCAACTACGAGCGGTTGCTGAAGGTGGCGGCACAGGCCTTCGCCGAGCATGGGGAGAACGCGTCGCTGGACGACATCGCCAAGCGGGCGGGCGTCGGCTCCGGCACGCTCTACCGGCACTTCCCGACCCGGCAGGCGCTGCTGGAGGCCGCGTACGTGGACCGGATGGAGGCGCTGGGGGCGCGGGCCGACGAACTGGCGAAGGAACTGCCGCCGGGTGAGGCGCTGATGGAGTGGCTCAACGAGCTGTGCGTGGCCACAATTCAGGTGCGCGGGATGAAGGCCCTGCTGGGATCGGCGGTCACGGACGGCAGCTCGGCCGCGTCGACGGCGTGCGCCACGACGGTGCAGAGGGCGGCGGGCCGGTTGGTGGAGGCGGCTCAGAAGGAGCGTGCCCTGCGGGCCGACCTGCGGCCGATCGAGCTGCTGCGGCTGGCCCACGGGGTGGCGACGGCTTCGGAACTGGGGGGCGGGCAGGGGCGGGAGATCCGGCGGTACCTGGCACTGCTGATGGAGGGGCTGGCGCCCCGAAGGGGCGCGGGGCCGCATTGAATATGCGGCTACCGCCGCGCGGGCGCGGCCGGCCACGATGGACCCGCGCCCGGCAACGGTCCGCACCCCGACGGCGATCTCCGGCCGCACAGCTCCCCGCCCCCGACGAGCTACAGGGCCTGCGCCCCCGGCTTCACCATGTTTCTCACCGTCCGGGCCTTCACGAAGTCTCCCATCGCCGTCATGTCCCACTCGCCCGAGAACTGGCGGATGAGCTTGGCCATCATCACGCCCGTCTGGGGCTCGGCGTGGGTGAGGTCGAAGCGGACGAGTTCCTCGCCGGTGGTGGCGTCCAGCAGACGGCAGTAGGCCTTGGCGACCTCGGTGAACTTCTGCCCGGAGAAGGAGTTGACCGTGAAGACCAGGCCGGTGACCTCCTGGGAGAGCCGGCCGAGGTCGACCGTGATCACCTCGTCGTCGCCCGCGCCCTCACCGGTGAGGTTGTCGCCGGAGTGTCTGATCGCGCCGTTCAGGATCGTCAGCTTGCCGAAGTAGCAGCTGTCGATGTGGTTGCGCTGCGGGCCGTAGGCGATGACGGAGGCGTCCAGGTCGATGTCCGCGCCGCGGAACGCAGGCTCCCAGCCGAGCCCCATCTTGACCTGGGAGAGCAGCGGGCGGCCGCCCTTGATCAGGGAAACGGTCTGGTTCTTCTGGAGGCTGACCCGGCCCTTGTCGAGGTTGATCTTCCCCGCGCCCGGTGCCGGGGAGGGCGGGGCCGGGGGAGCGGACACCGGCGGGGTGACCGGTGGCTGCATGGTGGGCGGCGGCGGAGCGACGGGCTGCTGCGGCGGGGCCGCGGGGGCGGCGGCCGGCTGCGGGGGTGCCGCGGGCGTGGCCGCCGGCTCCTCCACCGTCACCCCGAAGTCCGTCGCGATGCCGGCCAGCCCGTTGGCGTATCCCTGGCCGACCGCGCGGGCCTTCCAGACGCCGCCCCGGCGGTAGATCTCCACCACGACCAGCGCCGTCTCCGCGCCGAGCTGCGGTGGTGTGAACGTGGCCAGCACCGTGCCGCCGACCGCGTCGCGGATCGTGGCCGTCGGCTCGATGCCCTGGAAGGTCTGGCCGGCCGCGTCCGGGCTGGCCGTGACCACGATCTTCTCGATGTCCGGCGGGACGGCGGCGGTGTCGACCGTGATCGCGTCCGGCGCCGCACCGCCGCCGGAGGTGTACGTCACGCCCGGCCCCGCCGGCTGGTTGTAGAAGATGAAGTCGTCGTCCGAGCGCACCTTGCCGTCGGCCGTGAGCAGCAGGCCCGACACGTCGAGCCGCACGGGAGCGGCGACGTCCACCGTCACGCGCGCGGCGGGGAGAGGGATGTTCGAGCCAGGGGTCATAGCTGTCATGCCGGGTGAACGAACGACACCGCTTTACCGTTCCCTTACCCGACCCCCGATCGGCTCAGGGCCCGACCCCGAATCGCCTCAGGGCACCACCACGATCTTCCGTCCCACCCCGGCCGCGAACTGCTCCAGCGCCTGCGGGTACCGGGCCAGCGGGATCCGGTCGCTGATGAACACCTGCGGGTCCAGCACCCCGTTCGCGAACAGCTCGGCCGCCCGCTCGAAGCTGTGCAGCACCGCCATGGAGCCGGTGATGGTGATCTCCTGGTTGTAGATGCGGTACGGGTCGATCGTCACCCGGGTGGCGTAGTCGGCCACCCCGAACTGCAGGAACGTGCCCGCCTTCGCCACCCGCTCCAGCCCGTCCTGGATCGCCGCCGCGTTGCCGGTCGCGTCCACGACCACGTCCCAGCCCTGTGGGCGGTCCAGCTCCTCCGCGCTTTCCGCCGCGCCCGAGACGCCGAGCTTGCGGGCGGTCCCCAGGCGGGCCGAGTTGACGTCGACCACGTCCACGCTCGCCGCTCCGGTCCGCTTGGCCAGCTCCAGCATCATCAGCCCCATGGTCCCGGAGCCGTAGATCAGCACATGGGCGCCCAGGCGGGACTGCAGGACGTCATAGCCGCGCACCGCGCAGGACAGCGGCTCCACCAGGGCCGCGTCCTCGGTGCGCACGTGCTCGGGCAGCTTCACGCAGTTGGCCACGGGGGCGACCGCGTACTGTGCCGCCCCGCCCGCCGTCGTCACGCCGATCGCACCCCACCGCTCGCACATGTTGTTGTGGCCGTCGCGGCAGTAGCGGCACTCGTAGCAGTACAGGGAGGGATCCACGGCCACCCGGTCGCCGACCGCGACCTCGGTGACCTGGCCGCCGACGCCGACCACCTCGCCCGCGAACTCGTGCCCGGGGACGATCGGCAGCTTGGGCGCGAACTCCCCCTGGAGGATGTGCAGATCCGTGCCGCACAGGCCGCAGGCCGCCACCTCGACGACGACCTCGCGGGGGCCCGGAGTCGGGTCGGGCACCTCGGTGACGACGGCGCGGCCCACGGACTCGATGACGGCGGCCTTCATTTCACAGCTCCCAACGACAGGCCCTGGACCAGCTTGTCCTGGGCGGCGAACCCCGCGGCGAGCACCGGCAGGGAGACGACGAGCGACGCGGCGCACACCTTGGCCAGGAACAGGCCCTGGCTGGTGATGAAGCCGGTCAGGAAGACGGGGGCGGTCTCGGCGACCACGCCCGTCAGGACCCGGGCGAACAGCAGCTCGTTCCAGCTGAAGATGAAGCAGATCAGTGCGGTGGCGGCGATGCCGGGCAGGGCGATCGGGGCGACCACGCGCGCGAGGATGGTCGGCAGCCGGGCGCCGTCGATCTGCGCCGCCTCGATCACCGCCACCGGGACCTCGGCGAGGAAGGACTGCATCATCCACACCGCGATCGGCAGGTTCATGGAGGTGTAGAGGATGACCAGGAGCCAGATGTTGTCGAGCATCCCGGTGTTCTTCGCGAACAGGTAGATCGGCAGCAGACCGGCCACCACCGGCAGCATCTTCGTGGACAGGAAGAAGAACAGGACGTCCGTCCACTTCCTCACCCGCCGGATGGACAGCGCGTACGCCGCCGGCAGGGCGAGGAGCAGCACGCAGATCGTCGACACCACGGACGCCACCGTGGAGTTGATCAGCGCCGGCCAGGGGCTCGCGCCGCCGCCCGACCCGAAGAACTCGCGGTAGCCGTCGAGGGTCAGCGACGCGGCGAAGGACGGCGGATTGGTCGCCGCGTCCGCCTCCGAGTGGAAGGAGGTCAGCGCCATCCAGGCGATGGGCAGGAAGAACACGATCCCGACGAGCCAGGCGACGAGACCCAGGCCGTTGCGGCGGAGCACGGCGTTCATGCGCGGGACACCTCCTCGCGGAACAGGGACGACACCACGCGCAGAGCGAAGGTCGCGATGATGATCGAGCCGATGACCACCAGGACGCCGGCGGCCGAGGCGAGGCCGTTCTCGTGGGCCTGGTAGAAGCTCTGGTAGACGGTGTAGGGCAGGTTGGCGGTGCCGAGTCCGCCGGACGTGATCGTGAAGACCGCGTCGAAGTTCTGGACGATGTAGATCGAGCCCAGCAGGGCGCCGAGTTCGAGGTAGCGCCGCAGGTGCGGGAGCGTCAGATGGCGGAAGACCTGCCAGTCGTTCGCGCCGTCCACCCGCGCGGCCTCGATCTGCTCGTGGTCACGGCTCTGCAGTCCGGCCAGCAGGATCAGCATCATGAACGGCGTCCACTGCCACACCAGGGAGGCCTCGACCGCGAGCAGCGGGGTGTTGGAGATCCAGTCGGGCTCTGGGCCGCCCACATAGTGCAACAACCCATTGAGCAGGCCGTATTCGGGGTTGTAGAGCACATGTTTCCAGAGCAGGGCAGCGGCCACCGGGACGACGAGGAACGGGGCGATCAGCAGGGTGCGGACGACGCCCCGGCCGCGGAACTTCCGGTCCAGGAGCAGGGCCAGCGCCAGTCCGAGGACCAGGCTGACCAGCACCACCGTCACCGTGAGCAGCACGGTCGTCCAGACCGAGTGGCGCAGGTCCGCGTCGGTCAGGACCTGGTGGTAGTTGTCCAGGCCGGTGAAGTGGCGGGCCTTGGGATAGAGGGCGTTCCAGTCGAAGAAGGAGATCACCAGCGTGGCCACGAACGGCAGCTGGGTCACGACGATCATGAAGACGAGGGCGGGCATGAGGGGGGCCCGGGTGGCCCAGGCGCGCAGGCGGGCGGAGGGCTGCCGCGTGGCGCGTACCGGTGTGGTCGCAAGGGGTGCTGTCGTCACGGTCATCGTCCCTCGTACTCCTTGGAGATCTTCTCGGCGAGCGCTTGAGACTTCTTCAGGGCCGAGTCGACGGACTGGCGTCCGGCGATGGCCGCACTGATCTCCTGGGAGACCTTGGTGCCGAGATCGGTGAACTCGGGGATGTCGACGAACTGGATGCCGGGCGCGGGGCGCGGCTGTACGCCGGGGTCGTTCGGGCGGGCGCTCTCGATGGCCTGCTTGGTCATGTCCTGGAAGGCGGCGGCCGATGCGCGGTAGTCGGCGTTGGTGTACGTCGACGCCCGCTTGCCCGCCGGGACGTTCGGCCAGCCGCTGGTCTCGCCGACCAGCCGCTCGTACTCCTTGCCGGACGCCCAGGACACGAACTTCCAGGCCTTGTCCGGATTGCGGGAGGCCTGCTGGATGCCCCAGGCCCAGGTGTAGAGCCAGCCGGAGGACGGGGTCTTCTCCACGGGGGCGGGGACGTAGCCGAGCTTGCCCTTGACGGGGGATCCTTTCGCCTCCAGCAGGCCGGCCGCGGAGGTGGCGTCGTACCACATGGCGACCTTGCCCTGGGTCATGTCATTGAGGCACTCGGCGAAGCCGGACTGGGCGGCGCCGGACTCGCCGTGCCCCCGCACCAGGTCGACATAGAACTTCGTCGCCTTCTCGAACTCCGGGGAGTCGAGGTGAGCCTTCCAGTTCTTGTCGAACCAGGTGCCGCCGAAGGTGTTCACCACCGTGGTCAGCGGCGCGATCATCTCGCCCCAGCCGGGCAGGCCGCGCAGGCAGATGCCCTTCATGCCGGACTGTGCGCCGTCCACCTGCGCGGCGAGGTCGGCGACCTGCTGCCAGGTCGGATGCGCCGGCATCGTCAGACCCTTCGCCGCGAACACGTCCTTGCGGTACATCAGGAAGGACGACTCGCCGTAGAAGGGCTGGCCGTAGAGCTTGCCGTCGGAGGCGGTGAGGGACTGGCGCATGGGGCCCAGGACGTCCTGTTCGTCGTACGACGGGTCCTTGGCGACGTACGAGCTCATCTCGTGCAGCCAGCCGTTGCGGGCGTAGATCGGTATCTCGTAGTTGCTCAGCGTCGCCACGTCGTACTGGCCCGCCTGGTTGGCGAAGTCCTGGCTGATCTTGTCGCGGACGTCGTTCTCGGGTAGGACCGTGAAGTTGACCTTGATGCCGGTCTCTTCGGTGAAGCGGGGGGCGAGCTTCTGCAGCTCGGTCATCTGCGGGTTGTTGACCATCAGCACGTTGATGGAGTTGCCGCCGGAACCGGTCCCGCCCGCTCCGACCCAGCAGCCGGAGAGCAGCGGGGCGAGCAGCGTCCCTGCGGCAGCCATGGCGAGCGTGGCTCGCGGCCTCCGTCGGCTCTGGGTTCGCATGGATCGCTCCTGGAGATATCGGGAGATAAGGGGCAATTAGCGGTGTGGAGGGCCTCTAGGGGAGTGGGTTGGACTTTCAGACCCGGATGACCTGCGGGCCCAGCAGGGAGTAGCGGTGGGCCTCGGCGGCCGGGAGCTGGGTGCTCGTCACGATCGCCTCCAGCGCGCCGACCTCGGCGAACCTGCAGAAGCTGACCGCGCCGAACTTGGTGTGGACGCCCGCGAAGACGGTGCGGCGGGCGGCCCGTATCGCCTGCGCCTTGACCTCGCTGACCGCCGGGTCGGGCGTGGTCAGGCCGTGCTCGCGGGAGATGCCGTTGGCGCCGATGTAGGCGAGGTCGAGGACGAAACCGGCGAGCATCTTCGTGGTCCAGTGGTCGACGGTGGCCAGCGTGCCGGCCCGGACCCGGCCGCCGAGCAGCAGCACCGAGATCTGCTCGGCCTCCGCCAGGGCGCCCGCGACCGGCAGGGACGCGGTGACCACGGTCAGCGGCCGGCCGGCCGGCAGGGCCTCGGCGATGAGCTGCGGGGTGAAGCCCTCGTCCACGAAGACCGTCTCCGCGTCCCCGAGCAGCGCGGCCGCGGCGGTCGCGATCCGGCGCTTCTCGGGCACGTGGCTGGTGGCGCGGAAGGCGAGCGTCGTCTCGAAGCCGGCGCTCTCCACCGGATAGGCGCCGCCGTGCGTACGGCGGACCAGTCCGTGGTCCTCCAGGGCGCGCAGATCGCGCCGGATGGTCTCCTTGGCCACGCCCAGCTCGGCGGCGAGCGCGGTGACGTCGACCGAGCCGGTGGCGCGCGCGGCCCGCACGATCGCGCGCTGGCGTTCTTCCGCCGTCCTTGTGCTCATCTCGTCACCCACTTTCCCGCGGAACTGCCCGTTCGGACCCTTGGGGGAAGTTCTACAGCGGGTGTGCGACAGTGACCAGGCTTGTTGCGGGCCCGATACTGCCCGCTTGCGCCCGTTTACCGAGGGCAGTGCCCGGCGCGGACCTGCGAGGCGGTGCCCGGCCGGGTGGGAGCGGGCGCCGTGGATGCCCGAACACGGCGGCGGGCGGGCCCGTTCGGTGCCCGCCCGCGCGCGTGCGCGATCGTTTTGCGCCGCCGGGGATCTTCGGACAGTTGCCCGAGGCGCCCGGGAGGCTCAGTACGGCCAGATCGGCGGGTCGTTCACGAAGTGCCCGCCGAGGTGGCTGTGTGCCGGGTTCGCCGGGTCCAGCTCGCCCTGCTCGGCGATCAGCTTCTCGGCGTACGGCTCGGAGTCGTCCTGCGGCTCGTAGCCGAGCGACCGCGCGCTGGTCAGGTCCCACCACAGCCGGGTGTTGGCGGAGGAGCCGTAGACGACCGTGTGGCCGACCTCCTCGGCGGTCAGGGCCGCGTGGAAGAGGCGGGCGCCGTCGGCCGGGCTCATCCACACCGAGAGCATGCGCACGCTGGTCGGCTCCGGGAAGCAGGAGCCGATGCGCACGGACACGGTCTGAAGGCCGTGCTTGTCCCAGTACAGCTGGGCGAGGTCCTCACCGAAGGACTTGGACAGGCCGTAGAAGGTGTCCGGGCGGCGCGGGGTGTCGATCGGGATCAGCGGCTCGCCCGCGCGCGGGGCCGGGGTGAAGCCGACGGCGTGGTTGGAGGAGGCGAAGACGATCCGGGGCACGCCCTCCTGGCGGGCGGCCTCGTAGAGGTTGTGGGTGCCCTCGATGTTCGACTTCAGGATCTTCTCGAAGGGGGCCTCCAGGGAGATGCCCGCGAGATGCAGGATCGCGTCCACGCCCCGGACGGCCTCGCGCAGGGCGGCCGTGTCGGTGAGGTCGGCGGTGATCGCGTCCGGCGCGTCGTCGATGGGGCGCACGTCGAACAGGCGCAGCGTGTAACCGTACTCCGGCAGCAGGGACCGCATCAGGGTGCCGAGTCCGCCGGCGGCGCCGGTGAGCAGAACGGTGCGGGGAGCGGGCATCCTCGGTTCTCCTTGTGGCCGATATTCACATACATGGACACGCTAGAGACTTTCGCCGTGCACCGTCAAGTGTCCCGTGATGTCAGTGAATTCGCTCCGAGTGTTGCGAGTTTGCCTGCTTGACCTGCCATAAGTGGGCCCCTTAGCGTGGTTGCGTTCAGAAATATAGACGTGGATCAGAAACATGCACCGGCGTGTCTCAAGGGAGAGCCCGTGACGCCAGCCCCTCTCACCGAACGGCTCCGCGAACCGAGCGGGCCGCTCTTCTTCCCCGTCACCGCCTACGGCCCCGACGGCTCGCTCGACCTCGACGTCTACCGCACCCACGTCCGCCGCGGCGTCGCCGCCGGTGCCGCCGCCGTGTTCCCCTGCTGCGGCACCGGGGAGTTCCACGCGCTGCTGCCCGAGGAGTTCGAGGCCTGCGTCCGGGTGGCCGTGGAGGCGGCCGAGGGACGCGTCCCGGTCGTCGCGGGCGCCGGCTACGGCACCGCGCTCGCCATCCGCTACGCCCGTCTCGCCGAGCGGGCAGGCGCCGACGGCCTCCTCGCCATGCCGCCGTACCTCGTCCTCGCCGGTCAGGAGGGGCTGCTGCGGCACTACCGGGAGGTCGCCGCGGCCACCGCCCTGCCGGTCATCGTCTACCAGCGGGACAACGCCGTCTTCACCCCGCGGACGGTGACCGAACTCGCCCGCGCCGAGGGGATCATCGGCCTCAAGGACGGCCTCGGCGACCTCGATCTGATGCAGCGGATCATCAGCGCCGTACGCACCGAAGTCACCGGCGACTTCCTGTACTTCAACGGTCTGCCCACCGCCGAGCAGACCCAGCTCGCCTACCACGCCCTCGGCGTCCCCCTGTACTCCTCGGCCGTCTTCTGCTTCGCCCCCGAGATCGCCCTCGCCTACTACCGGGCCCTGACCGAGGGCGACACCGCGACCCTGCGGCGCCTTCTGGACGGCTTCTACCGCCCGTTCGTGGAACTGCGCGCCCAGGGCCGCGGTTACGCCGTCTCGCTCGTCAAGGCGGGCGTACGGCTGCGCGGCCTGGACGTCGGCGAGGTCCGGCCCCCGCTGCACGAACCGGCGGAGGACCATGTCGAACAGCTCGCCCAGCTGATCGAGCGGGGCTACGCGCTGCTGGAGGAGGACGCGTGAGCCGGCGTCGGTACGGCTTGGAGGGGACAGCGTGAAGGCGTCGGCGTTCGTCTACCCCTGGGATGTCGACGGGGATCCCGAGGCGCCCGCGCGCATCGCCGGGCTCGGCGTGGAGCAGGTGACCCTCGCCGCCGCCTACCACTCCACGCGGGCCCTGACCCCGCGCCACCCCCGCCACCGCATCGTCACCGCCGAGTACGCGGCCGTGCTCTACCCGCCGGGCGACCGCTGGGCGGGCCGCGGCCTCAGGCCGTACCCCGCCGGCCGCTGGGCCCCCGGCGACTCCTACGGCGAGGCGGCTGCAGCCCTGGCCGCGGCGGGCCTGGAGGTGCACACCTGGGTCGTGCTCGCCCACAACTCCCGCCTGGGCGCCGAACACCCGGACACCTCGGTGGTCAACGCCTACGGCGACCACTACCCGTGGGCGCCCTGCATCGCCCAGCCCGCCACGCGCGCGTACCTGGTCGACCTGGCCGCCGAGGCCGCCGTACGCCCCGGCGCGCACGGCACCGAGCTGGAGTCCCTCGGCTGGTACGGGCTCCAGCACCTGCACGCCCACGACAAGATCTCCGGGGTCGGTCTCGGCGAGGCCGGGCAGTACCTGATGTCCCTGTGCTTCTGCCCGTCCTGCCGCGCCGGGTACGCCGAACAGGGCATGGAACCTGGGGAGTTGGCCGCCTCCGTGCGGACCGCGCTGGAGCCGCTGTGGCGGGGCGCGACCGGCGACGAGGGCTGGCCGACGGTCGAGAAGCTGCTCGGCGAGGAGAAGGCCGCCCGCACGCGCGCGTGGCGCGACGACACCGCCGGCACGCTCCAGGAGGAGGCCGTCGCCGCCGTACGCGCCGCCGCCCCGGCCGGCTTCCAGGTCCTGCTGCACGCCGACCCGGTCTCCTACCACTGCGGCGCCAACGCCGGCGCCGACCCCGCCCGCGTCATCGCCGCGGCCGACGGCGTGGTGGTGCCCTGCACCGGCGGTACGGCCCTGCTGGCGCCCTTCGCCGAACAGGGCCGGGAGCGGACGGTGCTGGCCGCCAACCTCACCGTCGTCTCCGGGATGGGCGGCAGCCCCGGCACCCTCGCGACGGACGCGGCACGCGCGCGTGCTCAGGGCGCGACCGAACTGCGGCTCTATCACGCCGGGTTGGCGTCCGACGGAGACCTGGTGGCGGTGCGCGAGGCGCTGTCCGCGCGCTGAGCCAGGGAAGCGCCCGTCCCGAGCAGCGCGAGGCCGTACAGCGGCAACAGCAGTGCGGGGGAGACGAGTTCGACCAGCCCCGTGCCTGCGGCCAGTCCGACGGCGTTGGGCGTGAAGACCAGGGTGCCGGCGGTGGCCGTCGCCCGGCCGAGCAGTGGGCCGGGCGTCTGCTGCTGCACGGCGGTGAAGACCGCGACGAGCACGCAGGGCAGGCCGAGACCGGCCGCCGCGGACGACGCGAGGGCCACCGCGTCCGAGGGCACGGCACGCGCGGCCACCGCGAGCGCCGTCAGCGCGATCCCCGCCGCCGCGAACCGGCGCGCGCCGAGCCGCCGCAGCGCGGCGCCCGAGATGAGCCCGGCCGCCACCGAACCGGCGCCCTGGACGGCGTACAGCACGCCCGCGTACGCGGGGGAGTGGCCGAGCCGGTCGACGACGGCGTACAGCGTCGTGCTGCACAGGGCGGTGAGGAGCATCGTCGCACCGCCCGCCCGGACCAGCGGGCGCAGCCCCGGGTGACCCCACAGGTGCCGGACGCCCTCCGCGGTCTCCTCGCGCCGGCTGCCGCCGGACCGGGCGGGCCGTTCCTCGCGCACCCGCAGCAGGGCGTAGAGCCTGGCGGCGACCACGAAGGTGCCCGCGTCCAGGCAGGCGACGGCCGGGCCGCCGAAGGCCGTGTACAGACCCGCCCCGGTCAGCGGGGCGACGAGCTTCATGCCCTCGGTGACGGCCATGCGCAGCCCGTTGAAGTCGCCGCGGCGCTCCGGGCCGATCGCCGCGGTCACCAGGGCCGACTCGGCCGCGTCCTGCACGACCTCGGCGGCGCCGTAGACCAGCAGGACGGTGAAGAGCAGCCACAGACCGCCCGGGGAGTCCACGGTGCACAGGGTGAGCAGCAGGGCCGCCAGGCCCGCGTTCAGGGCCACCAGCAGGGGCTTGCGTGGCACGCGGTCGGCGATCGTGCCCAGCGGCGGTCCGGCCAGGGTGGGGGCCCACATGGCGAGCATGCAGAGCGCGGCCAGGCCGTCGGACCCGGTGAGGTCCTTCACCCACACACCCGATGCCAGAAACAGCGCGGAGTTGCCGAAGCTCGACACCACCACCGCCGTCAGATACAGCCCCGTGTTGCGGTCCCGCAGCACGGGGAGCAGGGTCCATGAAGTCGTCATGCCTGCTCATCGTGGGTCTAAGGCGGGCGGGCGCGGATCGGTAAGATGCCCTGTCCCGGAGGGCCGGCAGACGGCGACAATCCGTCGGAACCTGTCAGAAATGCCCCTGGGGCGCGCGCCCGCCCGAACCTACTGTCGGCGTCATGCGCTACATCGCCCCGATCCTGATCGGTATCGTCTACGTCCTGCTGATGTCCCTCGTCCCGGAACGCCACCGGCGCCGCCTCAACGCGGTCATGGTCGCCGGCGCGGGCGCCGCCTACCTCAGCGGCGGCGGGCTCGGCGGCTGGGAGTTCGCGTTCACCGCGGTGGCCACCTTTGTCGCCTACAAGGGCCTCGACTCCTGGGCCTGGATCGGCGTCGGCTGGCTGCTGCACACGGCCTGGGACGTCGTGCACCACCTCAAGGGACACCCGATCATCCCGTTCGCCCATGACTCCTCGTTCGGCTGCGCGCTGTGCGACCCGGTGATCGCGGTGTGGTGCCTGGGCGGCGGGCGATCGCCGTGGCGATGGCCGCGCGGCACCGATGAGTTTTCGCGGGTCGGCCGGTCAGTCCTTCGTACGAGTGCAACCGTGGAGGAGTAGCGGCATGACCATGATCGACCTCGGCCCGCAGACCCGGATCCTGGCGGGGCTCGCCGAGTCCGTGACCGACGAGCAGCTGTCGGGCCGCACACCGTGCCCCGACCTGGCGGTGCGGAATCTGCTGGGCCACCTGCTGCACCTGTCCGTCGCCTTCCGGGACGCGGCCCGCAAGGACCTCGGTACGACGACGGACACCAACCCGAACGCCGCCGTCCCGGACATCGGCCCCGGCTGGCGCGAGGAGCTGCCCAAGGTCCTGGACGAACTGGCCGACGCCTGGCGCGAACCGGACGCCTGGACCGGCATGACCCGCGCGGGCGGGGTGAACCTGCCCGGCGATGTCGCCGGCGCCGTCGTCGCCGACGAACTGGTCGTCCACGGCTGGGACTTGGCCCGCGCCGTCGGCCGGCCCTATGCTCCCGACCCCGCAGCCCTCGACTCGGCCCACGGTTTCCTGCTCGCGGCCGCCCAGGACCCGAACCGCGGCGGCGGCATCTTCGGGCCGGTCGTCCCGGTGCCGCCGGAGGCACCCCTGCTGGACCGGGTGGTGGGTCTGAGCGGGCGGGACCCGGGGTGGCGTCCGTAACGGAAATACCTCACAGAAGCATCGATCATCGCATTATCGCGAAAATAGATCGGGACATGCTCCAGCGGCACTTCTGCGCGGCCGGAAAATCCCTTTTCCGGCCGCGGGCCGAGTCGGGAAAAGCCCGGAATCCGGGCCTGCGGAGGCGCACCGGGGGGCGGCTCCCACCACGCCGCCCGAAAAATGTTCTGAGGCAACCCGCGCCGACATTACGGAAGGTGCCGCCGACGAAACTCCCGAAAGTCTCGAATATCTCCACGCGCTCGCCGCCGACGGCCTGCTGCGGGAAGCGGTGGAGATCTCCAGTCCGCCGCTCGCCCGTCGATGGGACGACATTCTGTGCGGGAACAGGCGCGGTGTCGCCGATTCCTGTGCGAGGCGGACACCGATGAGCATCGCGAAGGCCACCAGATCCATTTGACGCCGCAGGACGCGGGCCGTATCGCCCTCGAGGCGCGGGTACGCGAACTGCTCGTCACCCATGTCGGACCCACGCTCACCCGTGAGGAAGCCACCGCCCGCGCCGCCGCAGTCTCCGGCCGGCCCACGCACACCGCCGTGGAGGGCGACACCCGCACCGTCTGAGGTCGCCGCCCCCCTTCTTTGTCAGAGGCATTGACGAAACACGGCCCCCCTCCTACCTTCAACGCGTCGTACTTCGTATGTCATATATGAGACGCGATACATGAGATCCGAGAGGGCTGCATGACCTCTGTGCCCACCCCGATCCCGTCCCGCACGCAGTTCGTGCTGGACGCGATCAAACGCCGCATCCTGACCGGGCAGCTGACACCCGGTCAGGCCCTGGTCGAGGCGGAGCTGGCCGCGCAGTTCGGGGTGTCCAAGACCCCGGTGCGAGAGGCGCTGAAGACGCTCGCCGGGACCGGTCTCGTCGTGATGAACCAGTACAAGGGCGTCACGGTGCGCATGGTGGACGCGGACATGGCACGCGAGGTCTACGACGTGCGGCTGCTGCTGGAGCCCGAGGCGCTGCGAAGGGCCGTCCGTCGGGGTGCCTCACTCGACACCGCGCGTGACGCGCTGAGCCGGGCCGACGCCGCCCACGACACCGCCGAACGGTCGCTCGCCAACCGGGAGTTCCACCGCGCCCTGTACCTGCCGTGCGGCAACCCGCTGCTCGGCCGGATGCTGGACGAGGTCCGCGACCAGGCCGCGCTGGTCTCCGCAGTCGCCTGGGCCGCCGACCCCTCCTGGGAGCGGGAGGCCGCCGAGCACCGGGAGATCCTCCGGCTCGCGCTCGACGGCGACGCCGACGGCGCGGCGAGCGCCCTGCACGCCCACATCGCCTCCTTCGTCCGGCGCGCATTCCCCTCGGACACCTCGGACACCGAGGACACCGAGGACACCGGAGAAACCGAGGTAGCCGCCCCCCACGCACAGGAAGGTCATCCATGAGCAGCGTGACGTTCGAGAGCCAACGGGCGGCCCTGGCCGACGTGGTGGCCATCCCGGTGACCCCCTTCGCCGCGGACGGCTCCGTCGACACCGCCGCCCACCGGGCCCTGCTGCGTCGCCTGCTCGACGGCGGGATCCGCACCCTCACCCCGAACGGCAACACCGGCGAGTTCTACGCCCTCACCCCCGAAGAGCGCCGCCTGGTCACCGAGTCGACCGTCGAGGAGGCCGGTGACCGCGCCGCGATCCTCGTCGGCGTCGGACACGACCTGCCCACCGCCATCGCCTCCGCCCGGCACGCCCGCGACCTCGGCGTCCCGATGGTCATGGTCCACCAGCCCGTCCACCCGTACGTCTCGGCGGCCGGCTGGGTCGACTACCACCGCGCCATCGCCGAGTCCGTGCCCGAGCTGGGCGTGGTGCCCTACATCCGCGACGCCCAGCTGCCCGGCGCCCGGCTCGCCGAACTCGCCGACCACTGCCCGAACATCATCGGCGTCAAGTACGCCGTACCGGACGCCGCACGGTTCGCCGCCTTCGCCCGTGACGCGGGCCTCGACCGCTTCGTCTGGGTCGCCGGTCTCGCCGAGCCCTACGCCCCCTCCTACTTCTCCGCGGGCGCCACCGGCTTCACCTCCGGGCTCGTGAACGTCGCCCCGGCCGTCTCGCTGAACATGATTGAAGCGCTTCGATCCGGCGACCATCCGGCCGCAATGAAGGTCTGGGAGCAGATCCGCCGCTTCGAGGAACTCCGCGCCGCCCACGGCTCCGCGAACAACGTCACCGTCGTCAAGGAAGCCCTCGCCACGCTCGGCCTGTGCCGCCGGGACGTCCGCCCGCCGAGCAGGCCGCTGCCCGAGGACGAGCGCGCCGAGGTCGCGGCCGTCGTCGCCGGATGGTCCATATGAAG
Source organism: Streptomyces sp. NPDC052107 (assembly GCF_040680215.1). Taxonomy (NCBI): domain Bacteria; kingdom Bacillati; phylum Actinomycetota; class Actinomycetes; order Kitasatosporales; family Streptomycetaceae; genus Streptomyces; species Streptomyces sp. NPDC052107. The sequence goes on along the minus strand of NZ_JBFAWG010000012.1, from coordinate 110,741 downwards.
AACGACATGAACAAGCTGAGAAGCCATCAGTGGTACGGGACCGACGGACTGCGGTCGTTCAGTCACCGGGCCCGGACCCGGCAGCTCGGGTATCTGCCCGAGGAGCACCTGGGCAAGCCCGTGATCGCCGTGCTCAACACCTGGTCCGACATCAACCCCTGCCATGTGCACCTGCGGGATCGCGCCCAGGCCGTGAAGCGGGGGGTGTGGCAGGCCGGCGGGTTTCCTCTGGAATTCCCGGTCTCGACGCTGAGCGAGACCTTCCAGAAGCCGACGCCGATGCTCTACCGGAACCTGCTGGCGATGGAGACCGAGGAACTGCTGCGGTCCTATCCGGTCGACGGGGCCGTGCTGATGGGCGGCTGCGACAAGTCCACGCCCGCGCTGCTGATGGGCGCGGCCAGCGCCGATCTGCCCGCCGTCTTCGTGCCTGCCGGGCCCATGCTGCCGGGGCACTGGCGAGACGAGGTGCTCGGGTCCGGTACGGACATGTGGAAGTACTGGGACGACAAGCGGGCCGGTCTCATCGGCGACTGCGAGATGACCGAGCTGGAGAGCGGGCTCGCGCGCTCCCCGGGGCACTGCATGACCATGGGGACGGCGTCCACGCTCACCGCCGCCGCCGAGGCCCTCGGCGTGACCGTGCCGGGCGCGTCGAGCATTCCCGCCGTCGACTCCGGGCACGACCGGATGGCCGCCAAGGCCGGGATGACGGCCGTGGAGCTGGTACGCAAGGACCGGAGGCTGTCGCGGATCCTCACGCGTGAGGCGTTCGAGGACGCGGTCACGACGGTGCTGGGCCTCGGCGGCTCCACCAACGCCGTGATCCATCTGATCGCCATGGCCGGCCGCGCCGGGGTGAAGCTCACCCTCGACGACTTCGACCGCATCGCCCGGACCGTGCCCGTCCTCGCCAACGTCCGCCCCGGCGGCCGGAAGTACCTGATGGAGGACTTCCACTTCGCGGGCGGCCTGCCCGGCTTCCTGTCCCGGATCACCGACCTGCTCCACCTGGACCGGCCGACGGTGTCGTACGACACCCTGCGCGAGCAGCTCCTGGGCGCCCAGGTGCACCACGACGACGTCATCCGCCCCCGCGACAACCCGGTCGCGAGCGAGGGCGGGGTCGCGGTCCTGCGCGGTAACCTCTGCCCGGACGGCGCGGTCATCAAGCACATCGCCGCCGAGCGGCACCTGCTCGAGCACACCGGCCCTGCGGTCGTCTTCGACGACTACAGGACCATGCAGCGCACCATCAACGACCCCGCGCTCGGCATCACCGCCGACAGCGTGCTGGTGCTCCGCAACGCCGGACCCAAGGGCGGCCCCGGCATGCCCGAGTACGGCATGCTCCCCATCCCCGACCACCTGCTCAAGCAGGGCGTGCGGGACATGGTCCGGATCTCCGACGCCCGGATGAGCGGCACGAGTTACGGCGCCTGCGTGCTGCACGTGGCCCCGGAGTCGTACGTCGGCGGACCCCTGGCGCTCGTGCGCACCGGCGATCTCATCACCCTGGACGTCGAGGCCCGCAGCCTCCATCTCCACGTGGACGACGCGGAGTTGGAGCGACGACGAGCCGCGTGGACACCGCCGCCCGCCCGTTACGAGCGCGGGTACGGCGTCCTCTACAACGGACAGATCACGCAGGCCGACACCGGCTGCGACTTCGAGTTCCTGGCCCGGCCGGGCACGGTGCCGGATCCGTACGCGGGGTGATCCCCCCCATGGTCACGATGACTTCCCGGCCGGTGGATGTTCCCAGCCATGTCATGAAGTCGCGAACAGGCTCGAAGGTCTCCCGGTCCACCACGTCGCGGGGGTCGAAGGTGACTCGGTTTCCTCGAGCTCGAAGAAGTGGCGGGTGAACCACGTGCCTGCGATGTCGACGGCCAGGCTCACCGATTCCTGCGGGTCCTGAGCGAGCCCGGACCAGAGCAGCGGCATCCGGAACGCCGGTGTCCTTGGTGCCGGCGAGGGTCCATGTGAGGACGTGCCGTCCCGGCAGGGCACGCAGCGCCTCGAACATACGCCGCCAGTCGTCGAGCGTGGTGCCGAGGACGCGGACGTCGCGCAGAGCGCCGTCCGCGACGAAGTCCTGCGGCCGGTACGCGGGTTCGTTCTCCCGGTGCCCTTGCCCGTGCACGCTGATCACGCAGAACACTGTATCGATCGGATAACAGGCCTCGCAGCGAAGGTTGTTATGCGCGTAGATAATCCCTGACCTGGTACATCACTCTCATCCACCAGATCCGGAGAATCCATGCGGAAGTCCCACAGAGTCGTCGCCGCCGGTGCGGCCTGTGCTCTCGCCGGTGTCGCGCTGTACGGCGCGGGCGTGGCCACCGCCGGGCAGTCGACGGCCAACTCCACCCACGAGCCCTACAACATCGGGCAGTTGGTGAAGGACATCGACACCTACTACGGCACCCACGCCGACAGCAACGGCGTCTATCAGGCGTCCCCGGACAGCCCGTACGCCCAGGACCTGGCCGGCATCGACGCCGACGCCAAGCGCTACATCGACAAGGCGGCCCGCAAGGCACACCGCCACGGCGAGAAGCCGGCCGTCGTCTTCGACATCGACGACACGCTGCTGCTCAGCCTCGACTACGAGAAGCGCTACAACTACACGTACAACTCCACCACGTGGAACGACTACGTGAACCGCGCCGACCGCCCCGCCGTCTTCGGCAGCCCCGAGCTGGTGCAGTACGCCGAGTCCAAGGGCGTCGAGGTCTTCTACAACTCCGGTCTGACCGAGGCCCAGCGCGCAGCCGCCGTCGCGAACCTGAAGAAGAACGGCGCCGATGTGAACCTCGACGCCGACCACATGTTCCTCAAGGACAAGGCCAATCCGCCGGCCTACCTGAGCGACTGCGCCACCCCGAACGCCTGGAACTGCACGACCGTGCAGTACAAGTCCGGGACGCGCAAGCACATCGAGGACGACCTGGGGTACGAGATCATCGCCAACTTCGGCGACCAGTACTCGGACCTCGACGGTGGCTACGCCGACCGTACCTACAAGCTGCCGAACCCGACGTACTTCGTCAGCTGAGGCCCTGGCCGAACGTCCTGAGCAGCCGCTCGTACTCGGCCCCCGTCACCGGCAGCACCGTGCCGTGGCGGGGGCTGGCCGGCAGCGCGTAGTCCCTGGACTGTGTCCACTTGCCCGAGGCGAGGTCCGTCGTCTCGAAGGGGACATAGCCGCGCAGGCCGTACTCGTCGATGAACAGGTACCACTTCTTCTCGGTGTTGGACCGGAACACGGTCGGGCCCTCACCGCGCTGGATCGCACCGCTGCCGATGCAGTCGGCGACGAAGCCGTACGACGTGTCGGTCAGGTCCCGCGACGGTGCGGCTCTGCGAGTGACTGTACGGGGGGCCGGACAACGTATGGTCCACCGAACCGAATTCCGTAACACGGGGAAAACCTGAAACGAGTTCAACGGGGGAACAATCCAGCCAGCATCCGCACACCGCTCACCAGGCACGAGGAGTTGGATCATGTCCGAGACGCAGACGGTGGACCAGCGGCCGTATGCCGGGCCACCCGCCCGGAACGGCGTCGACCGGTACTTCAGGATCTCCGAGCGGGGATCCACATTCAGCCGGGAGATACGCGGCGGCTTCGCCACGTTCTTCACCATGGCTTACATCCTCGTTCTGAATCCGATCATCCTGGGCAGCGCCAAGGACAAGTTCGGGCACACGCTCGACACCGGCCAACTCGTCACCGCCACCGCGCTGGTGGCGTGCGTGATGACGATCGTCATGGGCGTCGGCGGCAACCTCCCGCTCGCCATCGCCGCCGGCCTCGGCCTCAACGCCGTCGTCGCCTTCCAGCTGGCACCGCTGATGAGCTGGCCCGACGCGATGGGCCTGGTGGTCCTGGAGGGCCTGGTCATCTGCCTGCTGGTCCTCACCGGACTCCGGCAGGCCATCATGAACGCGATCCCGCAGCCGCTGAAGCAGGCCATCGGCGTCGGCATCGGCCTGTTCATCGCGTTCATCGGCTTCGTCGACGCCGGGTTCGTCAGCCGCATGCCGGACGCCGCGCACACCACCGTGCCCGTGCAACTGGGCGCCGTCGGACGCCTCACCGGCTGGCCCGTGCTCGTCTTCTGCCTCGGTGTGCTGCTGACCGTCGCCCTGGTCGCCCGGAAGGTGAAGGGCGCGATCCTCATCAGCATCGTGACGATGACGATCGTCGCGATCATCATCAACGCCGTCGCCGACATCAAGAGCTGGGGCCTGACCACGCCCGAGGTGCCCGACAAGCTCGTCGCCGCACCGGACTTCGGGCTCATCGGTCACTTCAGCCTGTTCGGCGGCTTCGCCAAGGCCGGCGTCCTCACCGCGGTCCTGCTGGTCTTCACCCTGATCCTGTCCGACTTCTTCGACGCCATGGGCACGATCGTCGGCATCAGCGCGGAGGCCGGACTGCTGGACGAGAGGGGGCAGGTGCCCGGCATCGGCCGGGTGCTGTTCATCGACGGCGCCGCGGCCGCCGTCGGCGGTATCGGCTCCGCCTCCTCCAACACCGCCTACATCGAGTCCGCGGCCGGCGTCGGCGAGGGCGCCCGCACCGGCCTCGCCAACCTCGTCACCGGCGGCCTGTTCGGCCTCGCCCTCTTCCTCACCCCGCTGCTCACCATCGTCCCGCTCCAGGCGGCGGCGCCCGCGCTGATCGCGGTGGGCTTCCTGATGATGACCCACGTCAAGCACATCGACTGGGACCGGTACGAGATCGCCGTCCCGGCGTTCCTCACCATCGCGGCGATGCCGTTCACCTACTCCATCACCGACGGGATCGGCGCGGGCTTCCTGTCCTACGTCGTCATCAAGACGGTGCTGGGCAAGGCCAGGGAGGTCAACTGGCTGTTGTGGGCCGTTTCGGCGCTGTTCCTCGTGTACTTCGCGATCGATCCGGTGGAGCAGATCCTCGGGGTGAAGTGAGGGAGGCTCACTTCAGCGCCGCCTGCATCATCGCCTTGGCCACCGGCGCCGCCAGGCCATTGCCGCTGACCTCCGACCTCGCTGCGTCCGACTGCTCCACCATCACGGCGACAGCCACTTCCTTGCCGTTGGTGTCGGACTTGGCGAAGGACGTGAACCAGGCGTACGGCGTCTTGCTGTTGTTCTCGCCGTGCTGGGCGGTGCCGGTCTTGCCGCCGACCGTGGCGCCGTCGATCAGGGCGTTCGTGCCGGTGCCGTCCTTGACCACCGTCTCCATGGCCGACTGCAGCTGCCCGGCCGTGGAGGAGCTGACGATCTCCTTGCTGTCCGCGCTGTCGTCGTAGTTCTGCAACACATCACCGCCACTGCCGGTGATCTGCGACACCATATGCGGTGAGACCAGCTTGCCGCCGTCGGCTATGGCCGCGGACACCATGGCCATCTGCAGCGGGGTCGCGGTGACGTCGAACTGGCCGATGCCGGACAGCCCGGTCTGCGCCTTGTCCATGCCGGAGGGGTACACGCTGGAGTAGGCCCGCACCGGCACGTCCTGCGCGTCGTCGTTGAAGCCGAACTTCTCGGCCATGGACCGCACCTTGTCCTGGCCGAGCTGGACGGCCATGTGGCCGAAGACGTTGTTGCAGGAGTACTCCAGGGCGACGCGGATGGAAGCGTTCTTGCACGGCGCCGACTTGTTCTCGTTGGCCAGCTCGCGCACCGTGCCCGGCAGGGTGTACGGGTCGGGGCTGTCGGTCGGTTCGTCCACGTTCTTGTACAGCCCGTCCTCCAGCGCGGCCGCCGCCACGACCAGCTTGAAGGTCGAGCCCGGCGGCAGCGGCTGGCGCAGCGCGCGGTTGGTGAGCGGCTTGTCCTTGTCCGCGTTGAGCTGCTTCCAGGCCGCGCCGGCCGTGCCCGCGTCGGTCAGCGCGGAGGGGTCGTACGACGGCGTGGACACCACCGCGAGGATCCTGCCGGTCTTCGGGTCGATCGCGACGGCACCGCCCTTCTTGTCGCCGAGCGCGTGGTAGGCCGCCTTCTGCACGTCCGGGTCGATCGTGGTGAGCACGTCACCCGGGTCGGCGCGCTTGCCGGTGAGCGTGTCCAGTACGTTCCTCAACCGGGTGTCGGTGCCGTTGAGCAGCTCCTTGTAGATGCCCTCCAGCTGGGTGGGGGCGTAGGCCTGCGAGGCGTAGCCCGTCACCGCCGCGTAGAGGCTGCCGTCCGTGTACGTCCGCTTGTACGCGAGGTCGCTCCCCTTGGTCCGGGTGGAGCCGGTGATCGCGTTTCCGGCCACGATGATGTTGCCGAGCGGCTGCGAGTACGTCTGGATCGCGTTCCGCCGGTTGTCGTTGTCGTCCGCGAGGGCCTTGCCGTCGTAGAACTGCACCCAGGTCGCCCTGACCAGCAGAGCGAGCACGAGCAGCAGCGCGAAGACGGACGCCCGCCTGATCGTCTTGTTCATCCCGCTCCGAAGACGATCGGGACGGGGCCGATCGTTCCCGTACGCCCCGTTTTCTCATCGTGCGCTCAGGAAACCGGCCTCGTACGCGGCGATCACCGCCTGGGTGCGGTCCCGGGTGCCCGTCTTGGCCAGTACCGCCGCGACGTGCGACTTCACGGTGGCGGGGCCCACGTCCAGGCGCCGGGCGATCTCGGCGTTGGTCAGTCCGTCGGCCAGGTGCCGCAGCACCTCGCGCTCGCGTCCGGTGAGCTTGCTCACCCACGCGGGCGGCGCGGGCGCCGTGCGGGCGTGCTCGGCCGCGAGGGCCCGGACGGCCGACGGGAACAGCAGGCTGTCGGTGCGCGCGATCAGCCGTACCGCCTGTACGAGAGCGTCGGCGTCCGCCCGCTTGAGCAGGAACCCGGAAGCTCCGGCGCGCAGCGCGTCGTACACGTAGGAGTCGTTCTCGAAGGTGGTGACGACCACCACCCGGGGCGGCTCGTCGAGCGTGGCGAGGATCTGCTCGGTGGCCCGGATGCCGTCGGTCTCGGGCATGCGCACGTCCATGAGGACGACATCGGGCCGCAGCTCCCGGACGGCGGACACGGCCTCGGCACCGGTGGCCGCCTCACCGACCACCTCCACGTCGGGTTCGACGGAGAGGATGGCCCGCAGGGCGGTGCGGACCATGCGCTCGTCGTCGGCGAGGACGATCCGGATCGCGGGCTGGGGCATACGAGTCCTTTCGGCGGTCATGTGGCCTTCAACGGCAGCCGTACGGACAGCCGCCAGGTGTCTCCCGACGGTCCCGCCCGCACCGTGCCGCCGAGCAGCCGCACCCGGTCGGCGATGCCCCGCAGACCGTGGCCGCCGCCGGGGCGGGCGGCCGGGGCGGAGCCCAGCGGGTTCTCGACGGTGATCTCCAGGTGCCCGGCGTCGGTGGCGATACGGACGGCGACCGCCGTGCCGGCGTGTTTCAGCACGTTGCTCAGGCCCTCCTGCACGATCCGGTACGCCTCCCGTGAGACCAGCGGCGGCAGTGCGGGGGTGTCGGTGCCGACGGTGGCCGTCACGGGCTGCCCGGCAGCCCGGGTCCGGCGAAGCAGCCCGTCCAGGTCGCTCTCCAGGGTCGGCGCGGGCGCGGTGCCCGGCGCGTCCCCGTCCCGCAGCACGCCGAGCACGGCGTCGAGTTCACCGACCGTACGCCGGGTGGTCTCCTCGATGGTGGCGAGCGCCTCACGGACGAACTCCGGGTCGGTGTCGAGGAGTCGGCGGGCCGCGCTCGCCTGGAGGGTGACGGCGCTCAGGGCGTGGCCGACGGAGTCGTGCAGCTCGCGGGCGAGCCGGTTGCGTACGGCGAGGTCGGCGGCGCGGGCCTCGGCGGCGGCCAGCCGGTCCTCGGTGGTGGGCCCGAGCAGCGCGGGCGCCCAGCGGGCCAGCAGGGCTCCGCAGCCGGCGGCGCAGGCGGCGAGCGCGAGCAGCGTGGCCAGGCCCGCGACCGGGGAGAGCGCCAGCGCCCAGCAGTGGTCGAGGACTTCGGGCAGTGCGAGCGGGGAGTGGCGCAGCCCGGCGAACAGCGGCAGGACGATCAGCACCACCGCGAAGGGCGGCACGGCCAGCGACATCCCGGCGATGATCCCGCCGAAGCCCAGGTGCAGCGTGAACCAGACGGCCGAACGGGCCCGTTCGGCGCGCGTCCGGGCCGGGCCGTGGGCGAGGGAGTCCGCGTCGATCCCGCACAGGGCCCGCACCGCCGCCGACTCCAGCGGCCGGGTCAGCGGGAACAGCGAGGTGACGGCCGCGATCGGCAACCCGACGGCGAACGAGCCGAGTTGGAGGGGCAGGGACTGGAAGACGTCGTCCACGCCCGTGATCGGTCCGACGATCACCGAGCCGACGAGGACGTACGGCATCGCGAGGGCGCCGCCCAGGATCAGGTGGATCCAGCGACGCCGCGCCCGTCCGCCGAAGAGCGGCTCCAACGTCCTTGTCACCGCGGGGCCTTGGCGGACCGGTCCCTGAGGAAGCGGGCGATGACGCTCGCCACGAGCAAGCCGGTGATCACCTGTCCAGCGTAGGTGAGGCCGGTCAGCGGTGTCGGCTCGTCGCCCGTCACCAGCACCGCCAGCGACATCCATCCGCCCCAGCAGGCCACCGCGCCGGAGCCGATCCAGGCCGGCGCGAGCGGCACGGCGACGGGCAGCGCACCGCCGCGACGGAAGGCGAGCTGCCAGGCACCGATGACGGCGGCGGCGAGGAAGAGGACGTAGACGAACTCCATGGACCGGTCGCTGTTGCCGTCGAGCCCGATCGCCCCGCAGCCGCGCAGAGACCGCACCGCGCCCGGGAACAGCGCGAGCAGCGCCGCCGCCAGGGCCGTCCGCCGCTGCGCCCGCCCCGCGCCCCCGGCCGGCAGCTCCCGCACCCGCCCCCGCCACAGATGCCCCCAGCGCCCGCGGGCGTACCCGGTGAACAGTGCGCCCAGCGCCAGCCCCTGCACGATGAACCCGCCGTACACCGCCCCGAAGACCCAGTCGGCCAGGAACGGTTTGTCGTCGCTGTGGCCGCCTGCGCCGCCGTGCAGGACGAGTTGCAGCGGGAAGCCCACCATGATGGGCGCGAGGAGTCCCATGGCGAGCCACATCGGCACCGCGAGCAGCCAGGCGGGCACGCGCTGCCCCCACGGCCGGGTCAACAGCAGGGCCAGGACGACGACGGCCGCGTCCATCAGCACGGTGAGACCGTTGGCGAGCGCCAGGGGCAGCCGGTGCTTCAGCAGCGGGCTGCCGTCCGGGATGCCGAGGTGGCTCCCCGCGATCCAGGCGAGCTTGAGGGACAGATACGGCAGGCAGGCGGCGATGGCGACAAGCCGGAGCGAGCGCCGCCGGGCGGAGACACCCACGGGAACAGGGGCCGTTGAGATCGTCATGGCTCAACGCTCCCGCGCGGCATGGGACGTTCACCTCCTGCGGCGTGACGATCCGTCTCCGCCGTACGGGGGAGACGCTCAGTCCCCCAGGACGAGCACGACCTCCTCGATCTCCCGGCCCCGCCCGTTCGCGTACCCCCGGGCCCGGGCCGTCTCACGGAAGCCACACTTCTCCAGCACCCGCAGCGACGCGGTGTTGTCGGCCGCCGCCCGCGCGTACAGCGGCCGTTCGGGCACCTCGGCGAGCAGGGCCCGCAGCGCCGCCGTGGCGATACCGCGGCCCCAGTGGGCGCGGTCGATCCAGTAGGTCACCTCGCGCTCGCCGGCCACTCCGTAGACCGCCGCGTTACCAGCCACCTCGCCGTCGGCCAGGACCGTGCGCAGCACGTGGGCGGAGTCGCGCACGCGCTGCCAGTAGGCCGCGAAGGCCTCCGGGTCGTACGGGTTCTCCGGTCCGAACGCGGCCATCCGGACGGCCTCCGGGTCGGTCATCTGCCGGTGGAACACCGGCAGGTCACTGTCCTCGACGGCCCGCAGAGCGATCTCCATGGTGCCCGAGCCTACGACGGCCCGGGCACCAGGCCCATGACCGTGCGGCTCAGAGCCTGCGGGTCGCCAGCGTCAGCCGGTCGCGCGCGTCGAACAGCGCGTCCCTGATCATCTGCTCGTGGGCCGGGGTCAGCCGGGCCACCGGCACCGAGCAGCTGATCGCGTCCCGGGCCGGGGTGCGGTACGGGATCGCCACGCCGAAGCAGCGCAGGCCCAGTGTGTTCTCCTCGCGGTCGACCGCGAAGCCCTGCTCCCGCACCTGGTGCAGCTCCTCGATGAGCTTCTCCCGGTCGGTGATGGTGTTCTCGGTGAGCGCGGGCAGCGTCTCCGGCAGCAGCTTGCGCACCTGTTCGTCTGTGTAGGTGGCGAGGATCGCCTTGCCGAGGGAGGTGGAGTGGGCCGGCAGCCGGCGCCCGACCCGGGTGAAGGGGCGCAGGTAGTGCTGGGACTGGCGGGTGGCCAGATAGACGACGTTGGTGCCGTCGAGCCGGGCCAGGTGGATGGTCTCCGTGGTGTCGTCGGAGAGCCGGTCCAGGGTCGGCCGGGCGGCGGCCACCACCTCGTCGCCGTCGATGTACGACGTGCCGACCAGCAGCGCCCGCACCCCGATGCCGTACCGCGTACCCGTCGCGTCGGTCTCCACCCAGCCCAGCTCCACGAGCGTGCGCAGCAGCATGTACAGGCTGGACTTGGGGTATCCCACGGCCTCCTGTACGGCCGCGAGGGAGTGCATGCCGGGCTTGCCGGCGAAGTACTCGAGCAATTCAACGGTCCGCACCGCGGACTTGACCTGGGCCCCGCCTGTCTCGCCAGCCGACATCGCCCTTGACCCCTTCAATCGCCGGGAAATAGTCTCCGAGCAGCATATTCATCATCAGAGACAGTGTTCAGTATATCGAACGCGGCTGATCGGTGACCCTAGTTCTTGCGGCCTTACTGGAGGGACCCGCGGTGGCAGCAGCACCAGTCTGGAGTGTCGACCCGCGTACCGGGAAGCAGCGTGAACAGGTTGCGGTGGAGGCCACAGCCCAGGAGGTGGACACGGCGGTCAGGGCGGCCCTCGCCGCGCGCGGCGCCCTCGCCGACCGTACGGTGCGCTCCGCCTTCCTGCGCTCGGCCGCCGCGGGCCTGGACGCGGCCAGGGACGGCCTGGTCGAGACCGCCGACGCCGAGACCGCCCTCGGCCCGGTCCGGCTGACCGGCGAACTCGCCCGCACCGGCTACCAGCTGCGGGCCTTCGCCGACATCGTCGACGAGGGCGCCTTCCTCGACGTCGTCATCAACCACCCCGACGGCACGGCGACACCGCCCATCCCGGACCTGCGCCGCTACAAGGTGCCGCTCGGTGTCGTCGCCGTCTACTCCGCCTCCAACTTCCCCTTCGCCTTCTCCGTCGCCGGCGGCGACACCGCGAGCGCGCTCGCCGCGGGCTGCCCGGTCGTGGTCAAGGCCCACCCCGACCACCCGGCCCTGTCCGAGCTGGTCGCCAAGGTGCTGCGCCGGGCCGCCGCCGAGCACGGCATCCCCGAGGGTGTCATCGGCCTGGTGCACGGCTTCGAGGCAGGCGTCGAACTGATCAAGCACCCCCTGGTCGCCGCGGCGGGCTTCACCGGTTCGGTACGGGGTGGACGTGCCCTCTTCGACGCGGCCGCCGCCCGACCGGTGCCGATCCCGTTCCACGGTGAGCTGGGCTCGCTGAACCCGGTCCTGGTGACCAAGGCCGCCGCCGCGGAGCGCGCCGAGGAGATCGGCACCGGGCTCGCCGGGTCGATGACGCTGGGGGTCGGGCAGTTCTGCGTGAAGCCCGGTCTGGTGCTCGTGCCGTCCGGCGCGGCGGGCGACGGCCTGGTCAAGGCCCTGACGGCCGCGGTGAGCAACACCGAGGCGGGAGTGCTGCTCGACCACCGGATGCGGGACAACTTCATCGCCGGGGTGGCCGAGCGTGCCGAGCTCCCCGAGGTGGACTCCCCGGTCACTCCGGGCGCGGGCGGCGAGCACACGGTCAGCGCCGGGTTCCTCACGGTGCCGGCGAACAGGCTGGCCGAGCAGGGGGCGTACGACCGGCTCCTGGAGGAGTGCTTCGGGCCGGTCACCGTGGTGGTCCGCTACGAGGACGAGGGTGAGGCGGCGACGGTGCTGTCCCGCCTGCCGGGCAACCTGACGGCGACGGTGCAGCTGTCCGCCGAGGAGGCGGCAGGGGAGGGGCGCGGTGCGGAGCTCCTCACCGAACTGACTCCGCTGGCCGGGCGTGTGGTGGTCAACGCGTGGCCGACGGGGGTCGCGGTGGCGCCGGCTCAGCATCACGGAGGGCCTTACCCCGCGACGACCTCGACGTCCACCTCTGTCGGCGGTACGGCCATCGAGCGGTGGCTGCGGCCGGTCGCCTACCAGAACGCGCCGTCGGCCCTGCTGCCGGCCGAGCTGAAGGACGAGAACCCGCTGGGGCTTCCCCGGAGGTTCAACGGGGTCCTGGAGCGGTAGCGGAGACCCGGACTTCCGCCCGGACAGCTGAGACAATCGGACCATGGACGTGGAACTCCCCGAACTCCCCTTCCCCCTCCGCACCTACGGGCCCGACGGGCACTGGTCGTACGAGGACGGTGTGCTCACCGGCTGGGCCGGCCCCCGGCAGGACCGGTTCGTCACGCCCACCGGCGAAGCCCTGGACCCCGCCTCGGACGCGCCCCGGCTGCTCGGGGCGCCGGAAGGGGACTTCCAGCTGATCGCCCGGGTCACCGTCGGGTTCAACGCGTCCTTCGACGCCGGTGTGCTGTACGTCCACGTCGGTGACCGGGCCTGGGCCAAGCTCTGTCTGGAGTACTCCCCGGACGTGCCCACCGTCTGCACGGTGGTCACCCGGGGACACTCCGACGACGCCAACTCCTCCACCGTGGAGGGGAGTTCGGTGTGGCTGCGGGTCAGCCGGACCGGGCGGGCCTTCGCCTTCCACGCCTCCCGGGACGGCGAGCGCTGGACCTTCGTCCGGCTGTTCACCCTCGGCGACGAGAAGGAGACCGGTGACGCGCTGGTCGGCTTCATGACCCAGTCACCGCTGGGGGAGGGCTGCGTGGTCACCTACGACCACCTGGAGTTCAGGACGTTCTGGCCGAGCGACCTGCGAGACGGAAGCTGAGCGCGAACGTCACCGTGAGCAGGGCCGCGCTGACGGCCAGGCTCCAGCGCATACCGGCCTGGAAGCCGTGGCCGAGCAGCGCCCCGAACACCGCGATGCCCAGGCCGCCGGCCACCTGCCGGGCCGAGTTGAGCACCCCGGCCGCCAGGCCCGCCCGTTCGGCGGGTACGGCGTCCATCATCGCGGCGGTCAGCGGCGGCACCGTCAGCGCGCAGCCCAGCGCCAGCGGAACCAGCAGCACCGACACCAGGGCCGGGGGCGTGCCGGCGTCGACGTACAGCAGCAGGAGCAGGCCGGCGACGGCGATCGGCTGGCCCACGAGCATCGGCAGCCTGGGGCCGTAGCGGCCCGCGAGCTTGCCCGCCACCACGTTCGTCACCGCGATCAGGCACGTCATCGGCAGGAACATCAGCCCGGCAAACAGCGCGGAGTGGCCCTGGACCTGCTGGAAGAAGAGCGAGAAGACGAACACCATGCTGTAGAACGCCACGCTGACCGCGGAGCCCGCAGCGACGGTCGTTGCCACGGTCCGGTCGCGGAACAGGCCGAGGGGCACCACCGGGTGGGGCCGGCGAGCCTCGATGCGCAGGAACGCCGCGCCCGCGAGGACGGCCACCGCCAGTGCCGTCCAGCCCGCCGTCCCGCCCTCGATCACCGCGAACGTCAGGGACACCAGGGCCGCCACCGCCGTCAGCTGGCCGGGCAGATCCAGCGGTGCCGGGCGGGGCCGCGAGCGCGGGGCACGGACGAGCAGGGCCAGGACCGCGGCGCCCACCGGCAGGTTGACGAAGAAGATGCCACGCCAGTCCCAGGCGGTGGTCAGCGCACCGCCCGCCACCGGACCGAGGGCCACGGCGAGTGAACCGCCCGCAGCCCAGGCCGCCACCGCTCGGGCCCGCTGCGCCGGTTCCCGGTACGCCTGCCGCACCAGCGCCAGCGACGCCGGGAGCACCACGGCCGCCGCGACACCCTGGACCACGCGCGCGCCGATCAGCGCCGGCAGACTCGGCGCCAGTCCGCAGGCCGCCGAGGCGAGCGTGAACACCGCGGTGCCGAGGGCGAAGGCCCGGCTCGCCCCGGCCCGGTCGGAGAAGGCACCGGTGGACAGCATCAGCGCCGCGAACGCCAGCGTGTAGGCGTCCACGACCCACTGCAGGCCGGACATCCCGCCGCCCAGTGAGGAGCCGATCGCGGGCAGGGCCACATTGACCACGGACGCGTCGAGACAGATCAGCGCGAAGCCGAGCAGGGCGGCGGTGAGGGTGAGCGCGGCGGAGGAGCCGGTGGGCTCCAAGTCGCCTTTCTCAGGGGCGAGTTGTCCGACCCCGGGCATCTGGTTCGTTGGCATGTCCCCATACTGCGGATCGTCGGCGTCGTACAGTAGTGGCCTGAATGCCATGCACCCGGAGGTTCTGGCCATGCCGCACCGCGTCGCCGTCATCGCGCCCTCACCGGTCTCGATGTTCAACCTCGCCATCCCCGAGCTGCTGTTCGGCAAGGTGGAGGTGGACGGCCGGCCGGGCTACGAGGTGTTCGTCTGCGCCGCGGACCCGGGCCCGATCCCCACCACCGCCGGACTCGACCTGTCCGTACGCCACGGGCTCGACGCCGTGCGGGAGGCGGACACGGTGGTCGTCGCGGGCACCGGCGCCCCGTTCGAGCCGGAGCCCCGGATCGTGGCGGCCGTCCGTGCGGCCGCCGCCGACGGCAGGCGGATCGCCTCCATCTGCACCGGCGCCTTCCAGCTCGCCGAGGCGGGCCTGCTGCACGGCCGCAAGGCCACCACGTACTGGGCGCACGCCGACGAACTGCGCAGACGGTACCCACAGGTGCAACTCCAGGGCGACGTCCTGTACGTCCAGGACGGGCCGTACGTCACCTCCTCCGGCTACGCCGCCGGCATCGACCTGTGCCTGCACATCATCCGCACCGACTACGGCGCCGCCGTCGCCAACGAGGTCGCCCGCCTCGCCCTGGTGGCCCCGGTCCGCCCCGGCGGCCAGACCCAGTTCACCCACACCCCGCTGCCACCCGAGCGCGGCACCGCCTGCGCCGACACCCGCGGCTGGGCCATGCGCAACCTCGACAAGCCGCTCACCCTCACCGACCTGGCCCGGCACGCCGGAGTCTCGGTACGCACGCTCACCCGCCGGTTCCATGCCGAGAGCGGCGTCAGCCCCCTGCAGTGGCTCCTCCACCAGCGCATCGAGCGTGCCAGGGAACTGCTGGAGACCACCACGCTGTCCATGGACCAGGTGGCCGCAGCCTGCGGCCTCGGCACCGCCGACTCCCTGCGCACCCACGTGGTCCGCCGCACCGGCCTCACACCGAGCGCGTACCGGGCCCAGTTCAGCCGCCTCGGAACCGGGTCCGCCGCAGTCACGTCCTCCGTTGCATGATCAGTCAACGTGTGGCGGGCGGTCCGGTGATCCGGACCGCACTGCCAACCGAAGCCGAGGTCATCGCCGAGCTGCACTTCCGGGCCCGGTCGACGTACTACCCGGACGGTGTCCCGCAGGCCGACGTCGACTGGGCCGAGGCCTGGCGCGGTTCCATCGAGCGCTCGGACGGCCATGTGCTGTGCGCCGTCGCGCAGGGCCGGATCGTCGGCATCGCCTCCTTCCGCACCCCGGACGGCGTCCCCGCGGAAACGGTCAAACTGTTCCAGTTCCATGTCGACCCCGACCGCTGGCGCTCCGGCATCGGCAGGGCCCTGCACGCCGCCTGCGTGGAGGAGTGGCGCGCCGACGGCAAGCGCACGGCGGTCCTCGACGTCCACGTGGACAACCGGCGCGCCCAGGCCTTCTACACCCGCCAGGGCTGGGTCCCGGACCCGGACAACCCGCCGGCCGACGGCGACCACCACCTCTTCCTGCGCTTGTGTGTGCCCCGGGAATGAAACCGGCTGTTTGAACGTTCATGTACCGGGCGGAGAGAGCCTCCGCGCACGTACGACCCGAAGAGAGCCGAAGACATGCGCGTCGAGATCTGGAGCGACATCGCCTGCCCCTGGTGCTATGTGGGCAAGGCCCGCTTCGAGAAGGCGCTCGCTGCCTTTCCGCACCGCGACGACGTCGAGGTCGTGCACCGCTCCTTCGAGCTGGACCCGGGCCGCACCAAGGGCGACGTCCAGCCGGTGATCACCATGCTGACCAGGAAGTACGGCATGAGCGAGGCCCAGGCCCAGGCCGGCGAGGACAACCTCGGAGCCCAGGCCGCCGCCGAGGGCCTGGACTACCGCACCCGGGGCCGCGACCACGGCAACACCTTCGACATGCACCGCCTGCTGCACTTCGCCAGGGAGCAGGGCAGACAGGACGAGCTGATCCAGATCCTGTACCGGGCGAACTTCGCCGAGGAGCGGTCCGTCTTCACCGAGGGCGACGAGCGGCTCGTCGAACTGGCCGTGGAGGCCGGTCTCGACGCCGGGGCCGTCCGCGCGGTGCTCGCCGACCCGTCCCGCTACGCCGACGAGGTCCGTGCCGACGAGCGCGAGGCCGCCGAGCTCGGCGCGACCGGCGTGCCCTTCTTCGTCCTCGACCGGAAGTACGGCGTCTCCGGCGCCCAGCCCGCCGAGGTCTTCACCCGGGCGCTGACCCAGGCCTGGGGCGAGCACTCGCCGCTGAAGCTGGTCGACCAGGGGGACGGGGCGGCCTGCGGGCCCGACGGGTGCGCGGTGCCGCAGCAGGGCTGAAACCGCAGGTCGGGACGGACGTATAAGAAGGCCTGAGCGGATCCACGTAAAAATCCGCAATGGACGGGGACTTCATGGGGCCGCAGAGTGGACCCATGAAGAACACGGAGACCACGGAGACGTTCGACAGCCTCGTCCGCGCCGAGTTCGCCCCGAAGAACACCTACCTGAACACCGCGAGCAGCGGCCTGCTCCCGGCCCGTACCGTCGCCGCGCTGCACGAGGCGGTCGCCATCCGGGCCGAGGGCCGTCCGCTGGATCCGCTGTTCGACGACGTCGAGGTCGCCCGGGCCGCGTTCGCCCGGCTGGCCGGAGTGCCGGTCACCCGGGTGGCGGCGGGCCCGTCGGTCTCCGCCCAGACCGGGCTGATCGCCGCCTCGCTGCCCGCGGGCGCCGAAGTGCTCACCGCGGAGGACGACTTCACCTCCGTACTGAACCCGTTCCATGCGCGCGGCGACCTCAAGGTGCGCGCGGTCCCGCTGGAACGGCTGGCCGAGTCGATCCGTCCGGGCACCGCCCTGGTCGCGGTCAGCGCCGCGCAGTCGGCCGACGGGCGGATCGCCGACCTGCCCGCCCTGCGCGTGGCGGCCCGGGCGCACGGTGCGCGCACCTACGTCGACTTCTCCCAGGCCGCCGGCTGGCTGCCGATGGAGGCCGACGCCCACGACTTCACCGTCGCGACGACCTTCAAGTGGCTGCTCGGCCCGCACGGGGCGGCCTTCCTCGTCGTCCCCGAGGACTTCGGCGGGCTGTCCCCGCTGCTGGCGGGCTGGGTCGCGGCCGAGGAACCGTGGAACAGCTGCTACGGCCCGGTGACCGAACTCGCCCACTCCGCACGGCGGTTCGACGTCAGCCCGGCCCTGTTCACCTACACCGGGGTGGCGCGGTCGCTGGCCCTGATCGAGGAGCTGGGCGTGGCCGCCGTACAGGCGCACGACCTGGCGCTGGCCGACCGGTTCCGCGCCGGGCTCGTCTCGCTCGGCCACGAACCGCTGCCCGCCCCCGGCTCGGCCATCGTCTCCGTGCCCGGACTGGGCGCGCGTCAGCCGGAGCTGAGCCGCGCCGGCATCGAGGTCTCCAACCGCGCCGGCAACCTGCGCGCGTCCTTCCACCTCTACAACACGGAAGCGGACGTGGACCGCCTTCTGGACGTCCTGGCCGGCTGACGACGCAACCGGACCGGAGCCTCCCGTCCCACACGAGGAGGCCCCGGCCCGGTGCTGGAAGGGGGCTACTTCACCGGGGTGAAGTCCCGCGCCCCGATGAACTCCGGCCGCCGCACCGGAGCCGCGAACGGCTCCACCGCCGCGTTCTCCACGCTGTTGAACACGATGAACACGTTGCTGCGCGGGAACGGCGTGATGTTGTCGCCCGAGCCGTGCATGCAGTTGCAGTCGAACCAGGTCGCCGAGCCGGCCTTGCCGGTGAACAGCCGGATGCCGTGCTCGCCCGCCAGCGCGGCCAGCGCCTCGTCGGAGGGCGTGCCCGCGTCCTGCATCTGCAGCGACTTCTTGTAGTTGTCCTCGGGCGTGGCGCCGGCGCAGCCCAGGAACGTCCTGTGCGAGCCCGGCATGATCATCAGGCCGCCGTTGGTGTCGTGGTTCTCGGTCAGTGCGATCGAGACGGACACCGTGCGCATGTTCGGCAGACCGTCCTCGGCGTGCCAGGTCTCGAAGTCCGAGTGCCAGTAGAAGCCGCTCGCGCCGAAGCCGGGCTTGACGTTGATCCGGGACTGGTGGACGTAGACGTCCGAGCCGAGGATCTGCCGGGCGCGGCCGACCACCCGCTCGTCGCGCACCAGGTTCGCGAACAGCTCGCTGATCCTGTGCACCTCGAAGACCGAGCGGATCTCCTTGGACTTCGGCTCGACGATGGAGCGCTCGTCGGCGCGGATCGCCGGGTCGGCGACCAGCCGGTCCAGCTCACGCTTGTAGACCTCGACCTCGTCCGGGGTGATGAGCCGGTCGATGGCGAGGAAGCCGTCACGCTCGTACCCCTGCAGGTCGTCCGCGGGGATCGGGCCCGGGGTGTCCGGGGAGCCCCAGACGACCGGGTCCTGGCGCGGGACGCTCACCTCGGTGGCGCCGCGGGTCGGGTAGAGATCCTTCACGGGTGCGGTGGTCATGGTTTCTCACACCTCCTCGGGCTCGGTGAGCAGCGGGTAGACGCCGTTCTCGTCGTGGTCCTCCCGTCCGGTCACCGGCGGATTGAACACGCAGATGCAGTGGAAGTCCTCCTTGACGCGCAGCGTGTGCCGCTCGTGCCCGTCGAGGAGGTACATGGTGCCGGGCGTGATGGTGTACGTCGTCCCGGCCTCGTGGTCGGTGAGTTCGGCCTCGCCCTGGGTGCAGACGACGGCCTCGATGTGGTTGGCGTACCACATCGACGTCTCGGTGCCGGCGTACAGGATGGTCTCGTGCAGGGAGAAGCCGACCCGCTCCTTGGCGAGGACGATCCGCTTGCTCTCCCAGGTGCCGGACTTCGACTTGATGTGCCGGTCGGTGCCTTCGATGTCCTTGAACGATCGGACGATCACGGTGGTGTTCTCTCTCCGGGTTGATCAGAGGGTCGGTCAGACGGTTTCGCGGACGGCGCGGGCCAGGATGCTCAGCCCTTCGTCCAGCTCGTCGGGGGTGACGGTGAGGGCGGGCAGCAGTTTGACGACCTCGCCCTCGGGGCCGGACGTCTCGATGAGCAGCCCGAGCTCGAAGGCCCGTCGCGCGATCCGCGAGGCCCGGCCCTTGTCGTGGAACTCCATGCCCCACACCAGGCCGCGCCCGCGGTACTCCTTCACATCGGCGAGGTTCTCCTCGGTGATGGCGATCAGCGCCTGCTCGACCTGCTCGCCACGGGCGCGGGTCTGCTTCTCCATGGCCGAGCCGTCGGTCCAGTACGTCTCCAGCGCCGCGGTGGCGGTGACGAACGCGGGGTTGTTGCCCCGGAAGGTGCCGTTGTGCTCGCCCGGCTCCCAGACGTCCAGCTCCGGCTTGAACAGGCACAGCGACATCGGCAGCCCGTAGCCGCTGATCGACTTGGACACCGTGACGATGTCGGGCGTGATCCCCGCCTCCTCGAAGGAGAAGAAGGCGCCGGTACGGCCACAGCCCATCTGGATGTCGTCGACGATCAGCAGCATGTCCTGGCGCTCGCACAACTCCTTCAGCGCGCGCAGCCATTCGGGCCGGGCGACATTGATGCCGCCCTCGCCCTGCACGGTCTCCACGATCACCGCGGCGGGCTTGTTGAGGCCGGAGCCCTGGTCCTCCAGCAGCCGCTCGAACCACAGGAAGTCCGGGACCGTGCCGTCGAAGTAGTTGTCGAACGGCATCGGCGTGCCGTGCACCAGGGGGATCCCGGCGCCGGCCCGCTTGAAGGCGTTGCCGGTGACCGCGAGCGAGCCCAGCGACATCCCGTGGAAGGCGTTGGTGAACGACACGATCGCCTCGCGGCCCTTCACCTTCCTGGCCAGCTTCAGCGCCGACTCCACGGCGTTGGTGCCGGTCGGGCCCGGGAACATGACCTTGTACGGCAGATCGCGCGGGCGCAGCACCAGATCCTGGAAGGTCTGCAGGAAGGACCGCTTGGCCGTGGTCGACATGTCCAGGCCGTGGGTCACTCCGTCCCGGGACAGGTAGTCGATCAACGCCCGTTTGAGTACCGGGTTGTTGTGACCGTAGTTGAGTGAGCCGGCACCGGCGAAGAAGTCGAGGTAGGCATGCCCGTCCTCGTCGAACATCCGGCTGCCCTGCGCGCGGTCGAAGACCGTGGGCCAGCCGCGGCAGTAGCTGCGCACCTCGGACTCGAGTGTCTCGAAGACGCTGAGGTCGGGCTGGGTGATGGTCACGGTGAATCGCTCCTCAGTGGGCGGTGATGTCGGTCAACGGGCCGATGCGGTAGAGGACTTCGGGGTCGTGCGGGCCGTCCGGGAACAACTCGGCGGGGAACAGCACCGCACGCTCCAGGGACGCCCCGTGCCGGGCGGCGAACGAGGTGAACAGCCGCTCGGAGGCGGTGTTGCCGGGCGTGATGGTGGTCTCCACGTCGGTGATGCCGCGCTCGGCGGAGAGCCGTGCGGTCAGCCCGTCCAGCAGTGCGGCGGCGACACCGAGACCCCGGTGGGCGGAGTCGACGGCCACCTGCCAGACGAGCAGCGTGCGAGGGTGCTCCGGCCGCACGTAGCCGGTGACGAAACCGACCGGCTCCCCGTCCGCACCGCGCGCCACCGCCGAGGTGCCGGCGAAGTCCCGGCACCACAGCAGATAGCTGTACGAGGAGTTCAGGTCGAGGGTTTTCGAGTCCTTGGCGAGACGCCAGAGCACGGCTCCGTCGGTCACCGCCGGCTGGTCGATGAGCAGGTCTGCGGGTGCGGCAGTCATGCGGCACGAATTTAGCGAGGTGAATTAGGAAATGCACGGCCGCCCTCACTGTGCCGCACAGAAGGCTCGGCGAAATGTCTGGATTGACCCGCATCAAATCGGGACAAAGTTACCGTATTGTGGAGTGCGTCACACGGCGGAAACCGTCAAAAAACCGCTGGGAAACTTCCCCGTTTAGTTCTGCAAAAAGCGGGCAGAAGAAGATGGGAAGCTGCCACCCGGGAAATTGGCGGAAATTGTGAAGCTAAATTGAATTCAGGCTCCGGTGACCCCGTCGATTCGTTCACGCAGAATGTCGGCATGTCCGTTGTGCCGGGCGTACTCCTCGATGAGGTGGATCAGCACCCAGCGCACACTGACCTCGACGCCGGCCATCGGCTCGTCGACGATCCGCCCGGACTCGTCCAGGGGCAGTCCGGCGAGCAGCTCCCGGCCGCGCGCGATCTCCCGCCGCCACACGTCCAGCGTCTCTGCCAGCCCCCGCTGCGGATCGAGGGCGTACCCCGTCTCCTCCTCGAACACCGGCGGCACCTCCAGCCCGGCCAACACCCGCTGGAACCAGTTCCGTTCGACCTCGGCGAGGTGCTGCACGAGCCCGAGCAGCGTCAGCTCCGACGGCTCGGCCGAGGCTTGCCGCACCTGCGCGTCGTCCAGTCCCCGGCACTTCAGCTCCAGCGTGGCCCGGTGAAAGTCCAGCCAGCCCTCCAGCAGGGCGCGCTCGGACCCGGTCATCGGGGGGATGGGCCGGCCGTCGGGGAGGGTGTGCGGGGCCTGAGGTACCGGTGGTGTGGTCATGCGGGGAGGATGGCACGGGCCACTGACATCGACGCGGCACGGACGGGGGTCCGGGGGCGGAGCCCCCAGGACCCGGCGTCACACGCCGAGCGCCGCCCCGAGTGCCGCCAGACACCTCCGCACGGTCTCCGGCGAAGCGTCCGCCCCGTAATGGTTGACCCGGATCATCTCCTTGGCCAGCGCCCCACCGCCGACGGCGATCGGCAGTGTCGGGTCGTCGGCCAGGGCGCGCGCCACCAGCTCCGAGGCGACCACGCCCGACGGCACCCGAAGCGTCGTAGCCACCGGCGCCGCGTCCTTCTCCTCGTACACATACGGCTCAAGCCCGCCGCCCAGGGACACCGCACCGGCCCGCGTGGCCAGCGCGGCGCTGCGATGCCGGGCCATCACCGCATCGAGCCCCGCCGACTCGATCCGCTCCAGGCACGCCTCCAGCGCCAGCATCTCCAGCTGCGCCGGAGCGTGCGGCAGCACCGCGCGGCCGGCGTCGATCCAGCGCTCCTTCCAGTCCAGCAGGGACAGATAGGAGCGGCGCGGCGCGTTCGGATTCGCCGCCATCCGGGCCCAGGCCCGCTCGCTCACCGAGATCGCCGACACACCCGCCGGGCCGCCCATCGCCTTCTGTGCGCCGATCACGCACAGGTCCACACCCCACGCGTCCGGCAGCACCGGCTCCGCGCCCACGGAGGCGACCGCGTCCAGATGGAACAGCGCGCCCTGCTCCCGTACCGCCTCGCCGATCTCCGCGACCGGGTTGGTGTTGCCGGTCGCCGCCTCCGCATGCACCAGCGACACGAAGTCGATCTCCGGGTGCTCGGCGAACGCCTCCCGGATCCGGTCGGCCGTCACGGCCGTGTGGAAGGGGACGGAGAGGTCGTACACCGTCGCACCCGCCTCCCGGAGCCAGTTGCCGAACGTCTGCCCGTAAGGGCCCGTGATCACGTTCAGGGCCGCCGTGCCCGGACCGGCCGCCGCGCGGATCGCGCCCTCCAGCGGCAGCAGCGCCTCGCCCTGTGTGATCAGCACGTCCTGCCGGGTGTCCAGCAGCCGGGCGACCCCGTCCTCGATGGCGGCGAAGCGCGCGGCGCTCAGCGGGGGCAGGTCGAGGAAGGGGTGGGTCACGGCGGTGCTCTCTTCGTTCTCGGCGTCAACGTGGGGGCAACTCCACCGATCTTAGGTCCAACGGTCCCATAACCCTCGGTTTGATTTGAGGGACTCAAACTCTTCCTTATAATCGGAACCCACAGTTCCCCACAGAGAAGATTCCCCATGAAAACCCTCCTCGGACGCCGGACCCGCCTCCTGGCTGCCACCACCGCGACCGCCGGGCTGGTCCTCGTCGTGGCCGGCTGCTCCTCGAACGGCAACGGGGGGAGCGGCGGTGCCACCGTCAAGGGGGTCCACCTCGTCAAGGCCGGTCAGCTGACCACCTGCACCCACCTGCCCTACCCGCCGTTCCAGTCGGAGATCAACGGCAAGGTGCAGGGCTTCGACGTCTCCCTCATCGACCTCGTCGCCAAGAACCTAGGCGTCAAGCAGCAGATCGTCGACACGCCGTTCGAGAACTTCAAGACCGGCGCCTTCCTGAACTCCGGCCAGTGCGACCTGGCCGCCGCCGGTATGACGATCACGCCCGAGCGCAAGAAGAACGTCGACTTCTCCGACCCGTACTTCGAGGCCACCCAGGCCGTCCTCGTCGACAAGAGCAGCGGCATCGACTCGCTGGCCGATGTCAAGGCCAAGGGCAAGAAGCTCGGCGCCCAGGCGCAGACCACCGGCGAGGACTACGTCAAGGGCAAGGGGTACGACCCGATCTCCTTCGAGTCTTCCGACGCGGTCCTCAACGGCCTGCGCACCGGCCAGGTCCAGGCCGTCGTCATCGACTACCCGGTCGTCCAGGGCTGGCTGAAGGACAAGGCCAACGCCGACAAGTTCAAGGTCGTCGACAACCTGAAGACCGGCGAGCAGTACGGCTTCACGGTCAAGAAGGGCAACACGGCGCTGCGCGAGGCCATCAACAAGGCCCTGAAGGACGCCAAGGCCGACGGCACCTACAAGAAGATCTACGAGCAGTGGATCGGCCCGTACAGCGCCTCCGTGGCCTCTCCCGCCGCCTCATGACCGATACGGACGTACAACTGCAGCCGAAGAAGCAGGGACTGACGCGACGTCAGAGGCGTCGGCTGTCGCGCGGCATCCAGTACGCCGTCTTCGTCGCCGCCGTGATCGCCATCGCGGTCACGGCGGACTGGGGCCGGCTGCAGAACCAGTTCGCCCAGGGCGGCATCGCGAAGCAGATGTGGCCGGACGTCATCACGCTGGCGCTGAAGAACACCGTTCTGTACACGGTGTCCGGCTTCGTCCTCGGACTGGTGCTCGGCCTGGTCGTCGCGCTCATGCGGCTGTCCTCCGTGGGGCCGTACCGCTGGGTGGCCGGCATCTACATCGAGATCTTCCGCGGCCTGCCCGCCCTGCTGATCTTCGTCTTCATCGCGGTGGCCGTCCCGCTGGCCTTTCCGGGCACGGAGATCCCCGGCGGCACCTACGGTAAGGGCGCCCTCGGCCTCGGACTCATCGGCGCCGCCTACATGGCGGAGACGTTCCGTGCCGGCATCCTGGCGGTTCCCAAGGGGCAGATGGAGGCGGCGCGTTCGCTGGGCTTCTCGCCCGCCCGCGCGATGATCTCCATCATCATCCCGCAGGCGTTCCGGATCATCCTCCCGCCGCTCACCAACGAGCTGATCATGCTCTTCAAGGACTCCTCCCTGGTGCTGCTGCTCGGCGTGACCCTGGAGGAGCGCGAACTGTCCAAGTTCGGCCGGGATCTGGCGAGCACGACCGCCAACTCCACGCCGATCCTGGTCGCGGGCCTGTGTTATCTGCTGGTCACCATCCCGCTCGGCTTCGTCGCCCGCCGTCTGGAGGCCAAGGCCCAGAAGGAGATCAAGTGACCCGCCCCGAGATCCGCGTCCGGGACCTGCACAAGTCCTTCGGCGACAACCACGTCCTGCGCGGCATCGACCTGGAGATCAACCAGGGCGAGGTCGTCTGTGTCATCGGCCCCTCCGGCTCCGGCAAGTCGACCCTCCTGCGCTGTGCGAACCTGCTGGAGGAGCCCACCAAGGGCCAGGTCTTCGTCGGCGGCACCGAGCTCACCGACCCGGACGTCGACATCGACGCCGTACGCCGCCGGATCGGCATGGTCTTCCAGCAGTTCAACCTCTTCCCGCACCTGAGCGTCACCGAGAACCTCACCCTTCCGCAGCGCAGGGTCCTCGGGCGGGACAAGGCGACGGCCGCGAGGATCGCCGCCGAGAACCTGGCCCGGGTCGGCCTGGCCGAGAAGGCGGAGGCCTACCCGTCCTCGCTCTCCGGCGGCCAGCAGCAGCGCGTGGCCATCGCCCGGGCGCTGGCGATGGGCCCGGAGGTCATGCTCTTCGACGAACCGACGTCCGCCCTCGACCCGGAACTGGTCGGCGACGTCCTCGCCGTCATGCGCATGCTCGCCCGCGAGGGCATGACGATGATGGTCGTCACCCACGAGATGACCTTCGCCCGCGAGGTCGCCGACCGGGTCGTCTTCATGGACGGCGGCGTGATCGTCGAGGACGGCAGCCCCGAGCAGGTCATCGGCAACCCGCAGCACGAGCGCACCCGACACTTCCTCTCCCGGCTGCTCGACCCGGCGATGGCCGAGGTCGAGGAGGAGACCTCCGACCAGGTGGGAAAGGACCGGCCGTAGGTCGTTAAGGTGCAGGACATGAGCGATGGCGCGGTGCTGCACGTGAAGGGGCGGATCCTCGTCGGGCCCGAGGAGCTCCGCGACGAGCTGTGGGTGGTCGGGGGCCGGGTGTCCTACGACCGTCCCGCCGGGGCCCGGGACGTCCGGTCCGTCGAGGGCTGGGCGCTGCCCGGCCTGGTCGACGCGCACTGCCATGTGGGCCTCGGCGCGGAGGGCCCGGTCGACGCCGCCACCGCCGAGAAGCAGGCACTCACCGACCGGGAGGCGGGCACCCTGTTGATCCGGGACGCAGGCTCGCCGTCCGACACCCGCTGGGTCGACGACCGCGAGGACCTGCCGAAGATCATCCGGGCCGGCCGGCACATCGCCCGCACCCGCCGGTACATAAGGAACTTCGCCTGGGAGATCGAGCCGGAGGACCTGGTCGCCTACGTCGCCCAGGAGGCCCGGCGCGGCGACGGCTGGGTCAAGCTCGTCGGCGACTGGATCGACCGCGACCTCGGCGACCTGTCCGCCTGCTGGCCGCGCGAGGCGGTCGAGGCGGCCATCGCCGAGGCCCACCGGCTGGGCGCCCGCGTCACCGCGCACTGCTTCGCCGAGAGCTCCCTGCGCGACCTGGTCGAGGCCGGCATCGACTGCATCGAGCACGCGACCGGCCTGACCGACGACCTGATCCCGCTGTTCGCCGGGCGCGGCGTCGCGATCGTCCCCACCCTCGTCAACATCGCCACCTTCCCGCGGCTCGCGGCCGGCGGCGACACCAGGTTCCCGCGCTGGTCCGCGCACATGCGCCGGCTGCACGAGCGCCGCTACGACACCGTGCGCGGCGCCTACGACGCCGGGATCCCGGTGTTCGTCGGCACGGACGCCGGCGGCTCGCTGGCCCACGGTCTGGTCGCGGCCGAGGTGGCGGAGCTGGTCACCGCCGGCATCCCCGCCGTGGACGCCCTCTCGGCGGCGTCCTGGGACGCCCGTGCCTGGCTCGGCCGACCCGGCCTGGAAGAGGGCGCGCCGGCCGACCTGGTGGTGTACGAGGGCGACCCGCGCACGGACGTACGGGTGCTGGCGGCACCGCGCCGGGTGGTGCTGAACGGGATCGTGGTCGAGTAGGCACGTGGAGGGGGCAGGGGAACGGCTGTGCCTGCCGATTCGAATCGACGTGCGGGAAATCCACGTTCGGGTGAAGTAACCCAGGATCGCTGACCGTTCACCCACAGTGCGTACAAGGTTGACGGGTCCCAAGCAGGTTTCCACTGGGGGTCCCACCGCCTTGAACAGCAACGACTTCCGCATGCCCGCGCGCCGTCTTGCCGCCGCGGCGACGGTCACCGCCCTCGCCGCGGCACCCGCGGTCCTGGGCGCGGGCGCCGCGCACGCGACCACCGACCACGGTCGCGCCTCCGCCGTCGTCCTGCGCACCGGGCTCGACGTGTCCCTGCTCAACAAGACCGTCGACGTCCCGCTCGTGGTCTCCCTCAACGAGGTCCGGGCACCGCAGAGCGCCGACAGGACCGCGCTGTCCGCCCGGCTCGACGGCGTGGCCGGCGGCAGACCGTTCACGGTCCTCGGCGCGGAGGTCGCCTCGGCGAAGGCCACCGTGACCGCCGAGCGCGCCGAGGGCTCGGTCCGGCTCGTCGACGCCAGGCTGCACGTCCCCGGCCTGCCCCTGCTGTCCCTGATCGAGGTCGGCACGGTCACCGCCAAGGCCACCTGCGAGGCCGGCAAGGCCCCCGTCGCCGACGCGAACGTCCTCGGCGCCGTCACGGTCCTCGGCAAGCGCGTCACCCTCACCGCCGGCGGCCCGGCCGAGGTCAAGGTGCCCGGCGTCGGCGAGGTCCGCCTCGACCTCGCCCAGCGGAGCACCACGACCCGCACGGCCGCCGCCACCGCCCTCGAACTCAAGGTCTCCGTCAACCCGTTGAAGCTCAACGTGGCCGACGTCGAGGGCACGGTCACCCTGGCGAAGGCCACCTGCGAGTCCCCGACGGTCCCGCCCACCCGCCACCCGGTGCCGAGCCACGACCCGGCGGCCGACGTGAAGCCCCAGGGATCCCGGGCCGACCTCGCGGAGACCGGTGGCAGCTCCGCGACCCCGTACATCGCGGGCGGCGCGCTGGCGCTGGTGCTGCTCGGCGGGGGAGCGGTGACGGTGGCCCGGCGCCGCAAGGGCTGACACCACCTCCCTGCGCCGCTCCCCACTCGGCCGTGCGGCGGCCGGTCCGGCCGTCACGCCGGGTAGGGCGCGGCCTCCCGGCCCGACCGAAGCGTGGCCGCCCACCAGGACAGCTGGTCGAGCAGGGTCTTGGCGTAGCCCGGGGCCTGCTCGTCCAGCGGGCGGCCGTCCCGCCACGCGGTGAAGTAGTTCGGGAAGGCCAGACCGTCCCGGATGGTCACCGCGTGCAGCTCGGTCAGCACGTTCTCCAGGTGCAGCACGGCGTGCCGACCACCGGCCGCGCCGCCGTAGCTGACGAAGGCGACCGGCTTGGCCGTCCACTGGGTGAAGTGCCAGTCGATGGCCGCCTTCAGGGAGGCGGGGTAGCTGTGGTTGTATTCCGGAGTGACGACGACGAACGCGTCGGCCTCCTCCAGCGCCGAGGTCAGCCGGGCCATCCCCGCCGGACGCGGGTAGGCGTCCCCGGCGAACTTCGGCGACTCGACCGGCAGCGCCAACGGGATGTCGACATCGGCCAGATCGACGACATCGACCTCGAAGCCCCCGTGCTCGCGGGCCTGCTCGGCCACCCACGAACCCACGACCGGCCCGAACCGGCCTTCCCGGACGCTTCCGACGATGATCAGCAACTTGTGCGTGTTCTCCATGCCCCTCACGATCGGCCGCCGGTCACGAGGCAACCAGGCCGGGCCCAGGCCGGCCCCCGGAGGGCCACCCTGAGCCCTCCACCGACGGTGGTCCGCCGAACTGTCCTCGGCCCATGGGTACGCCGCTGGGGGACTTCATCCGGGCCAAGCGTGACAGCATCCAGCCGGAGACACTGGGGCTGCCCGAGCGCGGCCGCCGCCGGTCCCCCGGCCTGCGCCGGCTGGACCTCGCCGCACGGGCCGGCATCAGCGTCGAGTACCTGACCCGCATCGAACAGGGCCGCGACCGCAACCCCTCGGTGTCCGTGGTCAACGCCCTCGCCGACGCGCTCAGCCTCGACCCCGCCGAGCGCAACCACCTGCGCTACCTCGCGAAGATCACCGGCGGCGTCTGCACCGCCCACCACCGCCCGGCCCCGCCCCACCGGGAGGTCCGCCCCTCGCTCCGCCAGACCCTCGGCCTGCTGGAACCGGGCATCGCCGTCGTGACCAACCGCCTCGGCGACATCCTGGCCCACACCAGCGGCTACGAGCTGGTGACCGCCGGCACCGGACTGCTCGACGGCGACACCCCCAACCTCACCCGGTACGTCTTCACCGACCCCCGCGCACGTGCCTTCTTCGCCGACTGGGACGAGGTCGCCGACGAACAGGCCTTCGACCTGTGGCTCGGCCCGTCCCTCGAGAACTCGGAATGGCTCAGCACGGAACTGGCCCCCGTGGCGGGCCCCGAGTTCACCCGCCGCATCAACCGCCACGCGGTGCCGCGCCGCGGGGCGCTCCGCCTGAACCACCCGACAGGACCGGAACTCCGCCTCACCCGCGAAACCCTGGACGCCCCGGCGGACGCCCAGCAACTCGTGGTGTTCCTGCCGGCGGACGAGGCGACGGTGGAGGCGCTGGCGGAACTCCGGGCACACACGAGGGGCAGGCTGGGGGCGATCTCGTAACAGCACCTCTCAGCCGACCGAGTCGGGTGGCGGGTGGGCGAGGCGGAGCCCCGGTTACGGAAGCACAGCCGACAGTGCCTTCAGGAAGCCGTTCGCCGTCACCCGGTCCCGCACAGCCACCCGAACCCATTCCTCACCGAGCCCCGGAAACGTATCCCCCCGCCGCACCGCATAGCCAAGGCCACGCAACCGGTGTCGTACAGCGGCCGCACCCGGCATTCGGACCAGCACGAACGGCCCCTCCGGAGGCTCCACCACGCGTACACCCCGCGAAGCGAACTCCGACAGCCCCGCCACCAGGTGGGCCCGGTCCGCCGCGATGCGATGCGCCGCATGCCCCGCCTCCGCCAGCGCGCGAGACGTGACACACGCCTCGGCCGCGGCCAGCGCCGGCGTCGACACCGGCCACAACGGCTGAGCCCGCTCCAGTGCGGCGATGATGTCCGCGGGAGCCAGCACATACCCGATACGCAGCCCGGCCAGCCCCCACGTCTTGGTCAGACTGCGCAGCACGACCAGCCCCGGCACATCGGTCCGTTCGGCCAGCGCCTCCCGCTCACCCGGCACCGCGTCCATGAACGCCTCGTCGACCACCAGCACCCGCCCGGGCCGGGCGAGTCGGGCGATCGCTGCCGCCGGATGCAGCACGGACGTCGGATTCGTCGGATTCCCGATCACCACCAGGTCCGCCTCCTCCGGCACCGCCGCAGGATCCAGCCGGAACCCGTCCTCCTCCCGCAGCAGCACCCGGTCCACGGTGTGCCCCGCGTCCCTGAGCGCCGCCTCCGGCTCGGTGAACTGCGGATGCACGACGACCGGTCGTCGCACCTTCAGCGCGCGGGCGAGCAGCACGAACGCCTCCGCCGCGCCCGCCGTCAGCAGCACCCGCTCCACCGGCAGCCCGTGCCGCGCCGCCACCGCCGCCCGCGCGGCCCGCCCGTCCGGGTAGGCCGCGAGGGACGACAGCGAGCCGGCGATCTCCTCCCGCAGCCACGAAGGAGGGGTGTCCGCACGGACGTTGACGGCGAGGTCGACCAGCGTGGCCCCGTCGTCCCGCACCTCGGCGTCCCCGTGGTGCCGCAGATCCGGTCCCGTGTCCTCAGTGCGCATGGCTGTGCGAGTGCCCCCCGTGATGGTGATGCCCGTGACCGTGCCCGGAGCCGTGGTGGCCGTCGTCGTCCGGGTGGAAGTGCGGCTGCTGCGGCAGCCCCACCTTGTCCTCGAAACCCGGCAACGCGATCCGGTACACGCACGAGTCGCAGTTCATGCGCAGATCGCCCTTGACGGCCTCCTCGTACCGCTCCAGCACCAGATCCAGCAACTCCGGCTCGGGCCCGATGACATCGGCCGACCGCACCTCGATCTCCGGGTGCGCGGCCGCCCACCCCTCGGTCTGCTGCCGCACCCGGTCCGGCAGGATCCCGGTGAACAGGAAGTAGGGGAGTACGACGATCCGCCGCGCCCCCAGCGCCGCGCACCGGTCCAGGCCGCTCGGCACGTCCGGCGCCGCCAGCGACACGAACGCCGTCTCCACACCGGCGTACCCACGGCCCTCCCACAGCAGCCGCGCCGCCTTGAACACCTCGGCGTTGGCGTCGGGGTCCGTCGAACCGCGGCCCACCAGCAGCACCGTCACATCGGCCCGGTCCTCGGGGCTCCGCCCGGAGGCACCCAGCGCGGCGTCCAGCCGCCGCTCCAGCACGCTCAGCAGCACCGGATGCGGGCCCAGCGGACGGCCGTAGGTGTACGAGATCCCCGGGTGCCGTTCCTTCTCGCGGGCCAGCGCGGCCGGGATGTCGCCCTTGGCGTGCCCGGCGGACACCAGCATCAGCGGCACGGTGGCGAACCGTCGTACGCCCCGCGCCACCAGTCCGGCCACGGCCTCGCCCAGCGGCGGCGCGGACAACTCGATGAAGCCGCCCGCGACCGGCATGTCGGAGCGGAGCTGCAGCTGCCGCACGAAGTCGCGGAACGCCTCGGCTCCGGCGTCGTCACGGGTGCCGTGGCCGGCGATGAGCAGGGCTGGCGGGGTGGTCACGAGGTCTCCTCAGACGAAACGGGGTGGTACAGCAGGGCGTTGAGCGCGGCGGCGGCGACCGCCGACCCGCCCTTCTCGGACACGTTGCTGACGGCGGGCAGTCCGCTCGTCCGCAACGCGGCCTTGGACTCGGCCGCGCCGACGAAACCGACGGGCAGGCCGATGACGAGCGCGGGGGAGGCGTCCAGGGTGAGCAGTTCCTCCAGGGCGGTCGGCGCACAGCCGATCACCCACAGGGCACCGGGTCCGACCTGCTCGTAGGCGAGCCGGACGGCGTGGGCCGAACGGGTCAGTCCCGGCCCGGACCTGGCGTCCTTCAGCCGGCAGACCGTCTCCCGGCGGGTGATGCCGGCCGCGACCATCTCCACGTCCACGACGACCGGCGCCCCGGCGTGCAGCGCCGCGTGCGCCCTGACCAGGTCGTCCTCGGCCATGACGAGATCGGTCGCGTACTCCAGGTCGGCGGCGGAGTGGATGACCCGCTCCACCACCGCCCGGGCCAGCGGCGGGAGGTGCGAGGTGTCCAGGCGGGCGCGCAGCCGCCGGAAGGACTCCTGCTCGATCGGATGGACCACACGGGCCACAGGGTTCACTGGGTGCCCTCCTGCCAGCGGTAGCCGCGCGGGGTCACCATGCGTCCCGCGATGATCCGGGTGGCCGTATTGCCCACGGTGACGACGGTCATCATGTCGACCGACGCCGGGTCGAGTTCGGCGAGGGTCGTGACCCGGCTGGACTCGTCCGGCCGGGAGGCGTTGCGCACGACACCCACCGGCGTCGTCGGCTCCCGGTGCCCGGCGAGGATCGCGAGCGCCTTCGGCAGCTGCCAGTCGCGGCCCCGGGAGCGCGGGTTGTAGAAGGTGACGACGATGTCCGCCTCGGCCGCCGCCCGCACCCGCCGCTCGATGACCTCCCACGGCGTGTGCAGGTCGGACAGGCTGATGGACACGTGGTCGTGGCCCAACGGCGCGCCCAGGATCGCCCCGGCGGCCAGCGCGGCCGTCACCCCGGGCACCCCGACCACGTCGATGTCGTGCGAGGCCTCGGCGAGCGCCGGCGACGCCATGGCGTACACGCCGGCGTCCCCGCTGCCGATCAGCGCCACGGCATGCCCCTTGCGGGCCTCCGCGACCGCCGTACGCGCCCGCTCCTCCTCGGCGCCGAGCCCCGACTCCAGCACCCGCGTTCCGGGCCGCAGCAGATCGCGGATCTGGTCCACGTACTGGTCGAGCCCGACCAGCACCGAGGCCCGGCGCAGCTCGGCCGCCGCGCGCGGGGTCAGCAGGTCCCGGGCGCCGGGTCCGAGCCCGACCACCGCGAGCCGCCCGCGCCCCGGACGCCGTACGACGGCACAGGTCGCCATGGCAGGCTGGGCCCGCGACTTCGTCTTGGGCACGAGGAGTTCACCTCCGCGCACCAGCGCGGCCGCCTCCGCCACCGACGGCGTGCCGACGGCCGTCAGCGGCGCCTCGGAGGGGTTCGGCACCTCGACCGCCGCCAGCTCCTCGGCGGAGTACGTCACCAGCGGCACCCCCAGCCGCTCGGCGGCGGCCACGATGCCCGTCTCCTCCGCCTTGGCGTCCACGGTGGCGAGTTCGGCCACGGACTTCGGCGAGAGCCCCGCCTCCCGCAGCGCCCCCTCGATGAGCCCGAGGACTTCCTCCTCGGGCGCGCCCTTGGACGCCCCGACCCCGACCACCAGCGACGGCGGCCTGAGCAGCACCTCGCGCTCCCCGGGCTCGACGTCCCGGTCGGTGAGCCGGATCGTGTGGGCGCCCCGCGGCGAGGCCGGCAGCGGCGGCAGCGGCCACGCCAACTCGGTCTCCAGCGCGACCGGTTCGCCGTCCAGCAGCGCCCGGGACACGGTCGCGACCGAGCCCTCGTACGGCAGCCCCAGCGTGTCCAGGCCCGCGAGCCCCACCGAGTCCGTCGCGGTCGTCACCACCGGTTCGGCGCCCAGCAACTCGCCCACCGCACGGGCGAGTTCGTTGGCGCCGCCGCCGTGCCCGCCGACCAACGACACCGCGAACCGGCCGGCCTCGTCCACGCAGACCACGCCGGGGTCGGCCGTCTTGTCGCCGAGCAGCGGTGCGAGCAGCCGTACTGCCGCGCCCGTCGCCAGGAAGCACACCAGCTGCTCGCACTCGGCGAACGCGGCCCGCACCGCCTCCCCGACGGGCCCCTCGTACGCCCGCGTCCGGCCCGGCCAGGCCGCGGCCAGCCGGTCCCGTGCGACTGTTCCGGCGGCGGTGGTGGAAATGAGTCCAATCACCGGGTGCCTCCGGATGGTGACTGGTAGGGTCGCGAATCGCTGAGCGAGAACCAAGCCAGCACAGCAGTAACCTCCAACAACTTCATAAACCGGGCTGGTTTCAACCCGGCTGGTGTCGATCGCGTCAGACTCGGCGGTTCATCGAACCGACGAGCAGCGTGAGCCGGGAATCTCCCCCGCCGACGGGGGAGAGGATTCAATCGGTAACTCCTTCGCTTACCGCTGGGCGCCTGACGCCCCACAGCAGAAACACAGGATTGGTCGCCGCGAGCCGGGTCACATCTCCCGGCAGCGGTGTCAGTCGCGACGACTGCAGCAGCACCCCGTCGCAGGTGAACCCGGCGGCCGTGAGCGCCTCGCGGGCGGCCGGTACGCGGTCCAGCGCGGCCATGGCGACCACGACCGTCCGCCGGGCGCGGCGCGCGCACGCCGCGACGATGTCGGGGAGTTCGCGCCCACCGCCCCCGACGAACACCGCATCGGGATCGTCGAGCCCGTCCAGGGCCTCGGGTGACGAGCCGTGCACCACGTCCACGTCCACGCCGTGGGCGCGGGCGTTGGCGCGGATCCGCTCCACCTCGTCCGCCGCCTTCTCCACGGCGACGACGGCCGCGCCGAGCCGCGCGCACTCCACCGCCACCGAGCCCGAGCCGGCGCCCACGTCCCACACCAGGTCGCCCAGGCCCGGCCCCAGCCGGGCCAGCGCCAGCGCCCGTACCTCGAACTTGGTGATCATCGAGTCGCGGTGGGCGAACTCGTCCTCGCCCAGCGCCCACCGCGAAGGCCGCGCGGGAACCCCGGCGACCGTACGCACCGGCCCGAGCGCCCGCGCCTCGTCCAGACACAGCACCACGCTCACCGCCGTACCCCAGTCCCGGGCGGCGGCCTCGGCGGGCGTGACCCGTTCGACGCGCTCGTCCGTGGAGCCGAGGGCGGAGACGACGACGAGGACACGCCCCGGCACGCGGGCGTCGTGCAGCAGCGCCGCCCCCAGTTCCGCCGGCCCCGCGCCCGGCCCCGTCAGGACCGCGACCTTCGACCGCGCCCGGCACACGTTGACCGCCGTACGCAGCTCCCGGCCGTGCGCGCTGACGACCACGGCGTCGTCCCACGGCAGCCCCACCCGCGCGAACGCCGCGGCGACGGACGAGACCCCGGGCCGCACCTCCAGCCGCCGCGACCCGAACCGCTCGGCCAGCACCCGTACGATCCCGAAGAACCCCGGGTCGCCGGAGGCCAGCACCACCACCGGAAGCTCTTTGCCGACATACTCGGCGATCGTGTCCAGGGCGGGGGCCAGCGGCCCGAGCACGACCCGCTCGGCGCCCTCCGGCAGCCGTACCGCGTCCAGGTGCCGGCGGCCGCCGACGACGAGGGCGGCCCCGGCGAGGAGATCCTCCGGAACCGGCGTCCCCGTCCCCGTGCCGACGACCGTGATCAACTCTTCGCCCTCTGCTCGCGCAGGGCCCGCCGGGCCTCCGGGTCGGCCTTGCGGTACCCGTGGAAGTGACCCGGGTGGTACAGGTGCGAGCGGGTGCCCTGCGCGTCCAGTGCCGGGCCGACGAGGAACAGCGTGTGCTTCCAGAGCTTGTGCTCCTTGACCGTCTCCTCCAGCGTGCCGATCGTGCACGTCACGACCAGCTCCTCCGGCCAGGTCGCCTGGTAGGCGACGACCACCGGGGTGTCCGTCGGATAGCCGCCCTCCAGCAGCTCGCGCACCAGCTGCCCGCTGCGGGCGGCGGAGAGGAAGATCGCCATCGTCGTACCGTGCCGGGCGAACTCGCGCACCTCCTCCCCGGGCGGCATCGGCGTCTTGCCGCCGCCCAGCCGGGTGAGGACGACGGACTGCGCCACCTCGGGAATGGTCAGCTCGCGCCGCGCGAGAGCGGCGACGGCGGAGAAGGACGAGACCCCGGGTACGACCTCGGTCTCGATCCCGATCTCCGCGCACCGGTCCAGCTGCTCCTGAGTGCCGCCCCACAGCGCCGGGTCACCGGAGTGGATCCGCGCCACCCTCAGGCCCTCGGCGTGGGCGCGCAGGTAGACCGCGACGACGTCCTCCAGGGCCATGGTCGCCGAGTCCAGGATCTCGGCGTCCGCACGCGCGTGTTCGAGGACCTCCGCCTGGACCAGGCTCGCCGCCCAGATCACCACGTCCGCCTCCGCGATGGCGCGCGCGGCGCGGAACGTCAGCAGATCGGCGGCGCCGGGGCCGGCACCGACGAACGTCACCTTGCCGGTGGGGGCATCGGCCATGGGGAGGGTCCTCTCGTACGGAAGCTGCGGGAACTGCGGATGCTGTGGAGCTGTGGAAGCCGCGGAAACGCAAGTCGGAATCGGTGAAATGTCACGGTCTGGCGGGATGTGACCGGCGCCGGATGTGCGCGAAGGTGCCTCCATCGGATAGCAAGGGCCTATGGCGGTCTTCGTCGCGCTCGGCGCGTTCCTGATGACGCTGGCCGGCGGCTGGACGGCACAGCGCGTGACCGACCGTCGCCATCTCGTCCTGGGACTGGCCGGCGGCCTGATGCTGGGCGTGGTCGGCCTGGACCTGCTGCCGGAGGCGCTGCGCGCGGCCGGCCACGCGATCTTCGGTGTCCCCGCCGCCCTGCTGCTGTTCGTGACCGGCTTTCTCCTGGCCCACCTGGTGGAACGCACCCTGGCCGCCCGCCAGGCCGCGCACGGCGGTGCCGAGGGACGCAATCACCGGGCCCCCGAGGTGGGGCTGACGGCGGCCGGCGCGATGGTCGGTCACAGCGCGATGGACGGCGTGGCGATCGGCGCGGCCTTCCAGGTGGGCAGTGGCATGGGCGCGGCCGTGGCGCTCGCGGTGATCGCGCACGACTTCGCCGACGGCTTCAACACCTTCACCATCACGAGCCTGTACGGCAACGCCCGCCGCCGGGCGATCGCGATGCTGGTGGCCGACGCCTGCGCACCCCTGGTGGGCGCGCTGTCGACCGCCTTCTTCCACATCCCCGAAGCGCTCCTCGGGGGCTACCTGGGCCTTTTCGGCGGCGTCCTGCTCTATCTCGCCGCCGCCGAGATCCTGCCCGAGGCCCACCACGAGCACCCCGCGCACTCCACCCTGCTGTGCACGGTGGCCGGCGCGGCGTTCATCTGGCTGGTGGTGGGTCTGTCCGGCGGCTGAACGGACCGGTGCCCGGCGGCCGGCGTCCCCGGTGGCCGCCCCGGCCGGCCGCCTCGGCCGCCTCACAGCTTCCCGCCCCGTCCGCCGTCCCGCCGCGGCGGCGCGATCAGCGTCGACAGATACGGCAACGGCGTCCCGTCCAGTTCGGCGGCCGGCCGCACCGACTCCTCCGGCAGCCCCAGCGCCGACCCCCACACGGCATCGGCCAGCCGTCCGGTCTCCGCGAGCGCCTCGGCGACCTCGGCTGCCTGCCGCCCGAACTTGTACGCGACGACGGTCCCCGGCCCGGCCAGCGCGTCCTTGAGCACGGCGGACCCGGCGGTCACCGGCACCAG
This sequence comes from Streptomyces sp. NPDC052107, assembly GCF_040680215.1. Lineage (NCBI taxonomy): Bacteria > Bacillati > Actinomycetota > Actinomycetes > Kitasatosporales > Streptomycetaceae > Streptomyces > Streptomyces sp. NPDC052107. The sequence goes on along the minus strand of NZ_JBFAWG010000012.1, from coordinate 73,554 downwards.
CGTCAGCGGCTCGGTGCCCTCGGTCAGCACGGCACCGGACCGGGCCGCCAGCTCCTGCATGGCGGTGATCCCGGGCACGGTCTCCACGACGACACCCGGCACCAGCCCGGCGATGGTCTGCGCGAGATAGGTGAACGTCGAGTACACATTGGGATCGCCGATGGTGGCGAAGGCGACGGACCCGTGCCGCTTCAGCAGCTCGGCGACTCGCTCGCCCGCCGCGTCCCAGGCGGCCTCCCGGCGCGCCCGGTCGGTCCGCTCGTTCAGCGCGAACACCACCCGGACGACCTTGTCCTCGGGCACGTAGTGCAACACGGTCGCCTCGGCCCGCCCCCGTTCTCCGCCATCCGTCCCATCAGACGCAGCCATCACGGGTACGACGACGACATCGGCGGCCCGCAGCGCGTTGACCCCCTTGACGGTCACCAGCTCCGGGTCACCGGGACCGACCCCGACTCCGACCAGCCTGCTGCTCATGACGTCCGGCACCTCTCCACGAACCGACGGGCGACACCGGGCTGGGACGCCCAGTGCGTGTGCAGATAACTCGCGTGCACGCCCTGCTGTACGAAACCTTCGACCCGCCGGACCGGCGCCCGTACACCCCACGCCGGAGCGGCCCCGGCCCCGGGTTCGACGACGGTCCGATGAAACTCGTGTCCCCGCATCCGCGTCCCCGCGACAACCAGCACACTGTCCCCGACGGCCACGGCGTCCCGATAGCCCAGGGTGAGCCGTTGCGTCATCCGCGCGGTGGCGTCCAGCACCCCGCACATCGGCTTCCCGTCCAGCTCCCGGCAGAGATAGAGCAGCCCGGCGCATTCGGCGGCCACGGGAGCACCGCTCAGCGCGAGCTCGGCGACGGCCTTCCGCAGCGGCTCGTTGGCGGACAGCTCGGCCGCGTACACCTCGGGGAAGCCGCCGCCGATCACCAACCCGGCGGTGCCTTCGTGCAGTTGCTCATCCCTCAGGGGGTCGAAGGCGACGACCTCGGCACCGGCGGCGGTGAGCAGCTCGGTGTGCTCGGCGTAGGAGAAGGTGAAGGCGGGTCCACCGGCTACGGCGACTACCGGCCCTCGCCCTTCAGCCGAGCGAGTCGGGTGGTGGGCGGGCGAGGCGGGGGTCCAGGGGGCGGAGCCCCCAGGGAGGGCACCCGCAGTACGGGCAAGCGCTTCGAGGGCGGCCAGGTCACACCCCTGACCCACCTGCGCAGCCATCGCCGCCACAGCCTCGACCGCGGCAGAACGCCTTTCGGCAACCGGCACCAACCCAAGGTGCCGCGACGGAGTGTCCACCTGAGGAACCCGCCGCAGCACCCCCAGCAGAGGCACCCCGGCCTGATCCAACGCCTCCCGCAGCAGCTCCTCATGCCGGTCGGACGCGACCTTGTTCAGGATCACGCCCCCGACCCGCACCTCCGGATCCCAGGAAGCGAACCCGTGCACCAGCGCCGCCACCGACCGCGACTGCGACGACGCGTCGACAACCAGCACCACCGGCGCCCGCAGCAGCTTGGCGACATGCGCGGTGGACGCGAGTTCACCCTCGCCCGCCGCCCCGTCGTACAGCCCCATCACACCCTCGACCACGGCGATGTCACACCCCCGCGCCCCGTGCAGGAACAGCGGAGCGATCAGCTCCGGTCCGCACAGGTACGCGTCCAGGTTGCGCCCCACCCGCCCGGTGGCGAGCGCGTGGTATCCGGGGTCGATGTAGTCCGGCCCGACCTTGTGCGGGGACACGGCGAGCCGCCGCGCGGCGAACGCGGCCATCAGCCCCGTGGCGACGGTGGTCTTGCCGCTGCCCGAGGAGGGCGCGGCGATGACCAGCCGAGGCACCGACGATGTCACCACTCGATGCCCTTCTGGCCCTTCTGCCCCACGTCCATGGGGTGCTTGACCTTGGACATGTCGGTGACGAGGTCGGCGAAGTCCACCAGCTTCTCCGGCGCGTTGCGCCCGGTGATCACCACATGCTGCGCGCCGGGCCGGTTCCGCAGCACGTCCACGACCTCGTCGGTGTCCACCCACCCCCAGTGCAGGGGGTAGGCGAACTCGTCCAGCACGTACAGCCGGTACGTCTCGGCCGCCAGGTCCCGCTTGACCTGCTCCCAGCCCTCGCGGGCCTTCTCCTCGTTGTCCATCTGCCGATCGCGCTGCACCCACGACCAGCCCTCACCCATCTTGTGCCAGGCGACCGAACCGCCCTCACCGCTGTCGCCCAGCACCCGCAGCGCGCGTTCCTCGCCGACCTTCCACTTCGCCGACTTGACGAACTGGAACACCCCGATCGGCCACCCCTGGTTCCAGGCGCGCAGCGCGAGCCCGAACGCGGCGGTGGACTTCCCCTTGCCGACACCGGTGTGCACGACGACCAGCGGGCGATTGCGTCGCTGACGGGTCGTCAAACCATCGTCGGGTACGACACTCGGCTGCCCCTGCGGCATTACGCGGCCCTCCTCGAAGTCCCCTGCACATCCCTGACCAGCCCGGCGATGGAGTCGGCCCGCAGCTCGTCCAGCGTGACGGCCGTACCGCCCAGCTCACCCGCGAGCTGCCCGGCGAGCCCGAGCCGCACCGGCCCCGACTCACAGTCCACGACGACGGAGGCGACCCCTTCGGCAGCGAACAGCCGTGCCGCACGTCCGGCCAGTGCGACCGGCTCAGGCCCGCCCGTGGCTCGTCCATCCGTCACCACCACGACCAGCGCCCGCCGCGCCGGATCCCGCAACCGCTCCACGCGCAGCACCTCGTGCGCCTTGAGCAGCCCGGCCGCGAGCGGCGTACGGCCACCGGTCGGCAGCGACTCCAGCCGGGCCGCCGCCGCATCCACGGAGGAGGTCGGCGGCAGCGCGACCTCCGCGGCCGGCCCCCGGAAGGTCACCAGACCCACCTTGTCCCGCCGCTGATAGGCGTCGAGCAGCAGCGACAGGACGGCGCCCTTCACCGCGCCCATCCGCTGCCGGGCCGCCATCGATCCCGAGGCGTCCACGACGAACAGCACGAGGTTGCCCTCGCGTCCCTCGCGGGTCGCCTGCCGCAGATCGTCCCGGCGGATCACCAGCCCCGGCCCCGACCTGCCCCGCGCCCGCTGGTGCGGGGCCGCGGCCTGCACGGTGGCCGCCAGGTGCAGCTTGGTCAGCACGCCCCGGGGCCGCCGGGCCCCGGTCGTCCGCCCGTGCTCGGTCCGCGCCCGCGACCGACGGCCCGCGGCTCCCTCACCGATCCCGGGCACGCTGAGCACCTTGGCCCGGAACGGTTCGGCGGCCCGTACGGCCGACTGCTCCTTCGAGCCGGACGCCTGCGGTTCCCCGTCCTCCCCGGCCTCGGGCCGCGCGGCGGTGTCCCCGCCGCCCTGGGGGCCGCTGTCGGGCGCCGGCTGCCCACCGCCGCCACCGGGACCGTCGGGGTCGGGGTCGTCGTCGGGGGACTCGCCGGAGAACTCCTCCAGCGTCTCGTCGAGCTTGTCCTCGTCCAGGCCGGGCGCATCGAAGGGGTTACGCCGGCGTCGGTGCGGCAGCGCCAGCAGCGCCGCCTGCCGCACGTCCTCGGCGCGCACGTCGGTCCGCCCGGCCCACGCGGCCAGCGCCGTCGCCGTACGCGCCATCACGATGTCGGCGCGCATGCCGTCCACCTCGAAGGCCGCACAGGTCGCCGCGATCTGCCGCAGCGCGCCGTCGCCCAGCCGCACCTGCGGCAGCAACTCCCGTGCCGCGACGATCCGTTGCCGTACGGCGACCTCCTCGTCCGCCCACGTCGCGGCGAAACCGGCCGGGTCGTCGTCGTACGCCAGCCGGCGCCGCACCACCTCGACGCGCTGGTCCGGCTCACGCGAGGCGGCCACCTCCACGGTCAGCCCGAACCGGTCCAGCAACTGCGGGCGCAGCTCGCCCTCTTCGGGGTTCATCGTGCCGACTAGCAGGAAGCGGGCCGCGTGCCGCACGGAGACGCCCTCGCGCTCCACGTACGAGGCGCCCATCGCCGCCGCGTCCAGCAGCAGGTCGACCAGGTGGTCGTGGAGCAGGTTGACCTCGTCGACGTACAGGATCCCGCGGTGCGCGTCGGCCAGCAGACCCGGCTCGAAGGCCTTCACGCCCTCCGCGAGGGCCCGCTCGATGTCCAGGGCACCGACCAGCCGGTCCTCGGAGGCGCCGACGGGCAGCTCGACCATCCGCGCGGGCCGGTGGGTACCCGGCCCCGGCTCGTGCGGACCGTCGGGGCACGACGGATCCGGTGCGGCCGGGTCGCACGAGAAGCGGCAGCCGGCCACCACGGCGACCTCCGGCAGCAGCGCCGAGAGAGCGCGCACGGCCGTCGACTTGGCGGTGCCCTTCTCGCCGCGCACCAGCACACCGCCGACCGCCGGGGACACGGCGTTCAGCAGCAGTGCGAGCCGCAGGTCGTCCTGGCCGACAACGGCCGTAAAGGGGAAGGGGGTTGTCACTGGTCGTCGCCCTCCAAGTCGCCTTCCAGCTCCAGGTAGGTGGCGCGCAGCCGCTCCAGCGTCTCCGCGTCCGGCTCGGCCCACAGGCCCCGGTCCGCAGCCTCCAGCAGCCGCTCGGTGATGCCGCGCAGCGCCCACGGGTTGGACTTCTTCATGAAGTCCCGGTTCTCCGGGTCGAAGACGTACTCCGCGCCGAGCTTCTCGTACATCCAGTCGTCGACCACGCCCGCCGTGGCGTCGTAGCCGAACAGGTAGTCCACGGTCGCCGCCATCTCGAAGGCGCCCTTGTAGCCGTGCCGGCGCATGGCGGCCATCCAGCGCGGGTTGACCACCCGGGCCCGGAAGACGCGGTGGGTCTCCTCGCCGAGCGTGCGGGTCCTCACCTGGTCCGGTACGGCCGAATCGCCCACGTACGCCTCGGGGTTGGCGCCGGTCAGATGCCGGACCATGGCGACCATGCCGCCGTGGTACTGGAAGTAGTCGTCGGCGTCGACCAGGTCGTGCTCGCGGGTGTCGACGTTCTTCGCGGCGACCGCGATCCGCTTGAACGCGGTCTCCATGTCGCCGCGCGCCGCCCGCCCGTCGAGCCCGCGCCCGTAGGCGTAACCGCCCCAGACGGCGTACACCTCGGCGAGGTCGGCGTCGGAGCGCCAGTTGCGGGCGTCGATCAGCGGCAGCAGACCGGCGCCGTACGCCCCCGGCTTGGAGCCGAAGATCCGGGCCGTCGCGCGCCGCCGGTCACCGTGCCCGGCGGTGTCCTCGTCGGCGTGCGCCTTCACGAAGTTGCTCCCGGCGGGCTCGTCCAGCTCGGCCACGGCCCGTACGGCGTCGTCGATCAGCCCGACGACGTGCGGGAACGCGTCCCGGAAGAACCCGGAGATCCGGACCGTGACGTCGATGCGCGGCCGGCCCAGCTCGGCGAGCGGGACCACCTCGAAGCCCGTGACCCGGCGCGAGGCGTCGTCCCACACCGGACGGCAGCCCAGCAGCGCCAGGATCTCGGCGATGTCGTCACCCTGGGTGCGCATCGCCGACGTGCCCCACACCGTGAGGCCGACGGACGTCGGGTACTCGCCCGTGTCCTGCAGATACCGCTGCACCAGGGAGTCGGCGAGCGACTGGCCGACCTCCCAGCTCAGCCGGGACGGGATCGCCTTGGGGTCCACCGAGTAGAAGTTCCGGCCGGTCGGCAGCACGTTGACCAGACCGCGGGTCGGCGAGCCGGAGGGCCCGGCCGGGACATAGCCGCCGTCCAGGGCCCGCAGGATGTGCCCGATCTCGTCGGTGGTGCGGGCGAGGCGCGGTACGACCTCGTCGCACGCGAACTCCAGCACCGCGGAGGCGTCCGGGAGTTCGGTGCCCAGTACGTCTCCCAGGACGGCGGGTACGGCCGTGCGGTCCCAGGCCCGCTCCTCCATGCCCTCCGCGATCCGCCGGCACAGGTGTTCCAGCAGGTCGATCGCGTCGGAGGCGGTACGAGCCGGGCCCTCCACCAAGTCCGTCAGCTCCACCGGCACCTTCAGCGCAGCGCCCGGCTCGGCGAGCAACTCCTTCTCGACGAGCCCGAAATGAGCCGCCAGCGAGGCCCGCAGCCCCGGCAGCGCGTTCGCCTGCCCGCCCCACACCTGCGAGGCACGGAGCACGGCCAGCACCAGGTTCACACGGGGCTCGCCGACCGGGCCGCCGCCCAGGATGTGCAGACCGTCGCGGATCTGCACGTCCTTGATCTCGCACAGATAGCCGTCGATGTGCATGACGAACTCGTCGAACGCGTCGTCGTCCGGCTGCTCGGCCACATGCAGGTCGTGGTGCAGCTCGGCCGCCTTGACCAACGTCCAGATCTGGGCGCGGACGGCCGGTGCCTTCGCCGGGTCCAGGTCGGAGACGAGCGCGTACTCGTCCAGCAGTTGCTCCAGCTTGGCCAGGTCGCCGTAGGTGTCGGCGCGGGCCATCGGCGGCACCAGGTGGTCGACCACCGTGGCGTGCCCGCGCCGCTTGGCCTGGGTGCCCTCGCCGGGGTCGTTGACGATGAACGGGTAGATGAGGGGGAGGTCCCCGAGGACGGCGTCCGGAGCGCAACCCGCGCTCAGACCCAGCCCCTTGCCCGGCAGCCACTCCATCGTGCCGTGCTTGCCCATGTGCACGATCGCGTCGGCGCCGAAACTGTTCTCCAGCCAGCGGTAGGCCGCCATGTAGTGGTGCGAGGGCGGCATGTCGGGGTCGTGGTAGATCGCGATCGGGTTCTCGCCGAAGCCGCGCGGCGGCTGGATCATCACCACGACGTTCCCGAACTGCAGGGACGCGAGCACGATGTCCTCGCCGTCGACGTACAGGCTGCCCGGCGGCTCGCCCCACGCCTGCACCATGGCTTCCCCGAGGTCCGGGTCCAGCTTCTCGAACCAGGCCCGGTAGTCGGTCAGCGGGACGCGCGCGGGCGCCGCCGCCAGCTGCTCCTCCGTCAGCCACTCCACGTCATGGCCGCCGGCCTCGATCAGCCGGTGGATCAACTCGTCGCCGCCGGACGGGTATTCGGTGAGCCCGTACCCGGCGTCCCGGAGGGCGTCGAGCACCCGCACCGCCGACGCGGGCGTGTCCAGACCGACCGCGTTGCCGACCCGGGAGTGCTTGGTCGGGTACGCGGTGAAGACCAGCGCGACCTTCTTCTCCGCGTTCGGCTTGTGCCTCAACCGCGCGTGCCTCAGGGCGATTCCGGCCACCCGCGCGGCCCGCTCCGGGTCGGCCACGTACACCGGGACCTCGTCCGGACCCTGCTCCTTGAAGGAGAACGGCACGGTGATCAGCCGGCCGTCGAACTCCGGGATCGCGACCTGCATCGCCGCGTCCATGGGGGAGAGGGCGGCGTCCGACTCCTCCCACGCGGCCCGCGAGGAGGTGAGGCAAAGCCCCTGCAGAACCGGGATGTCGAGATCGGCGAGCGCGCCGATGTCCCAGGACTCCTCGTCACCGCCCGCCGACGCCTGCGAGGCGTGCGTGCCGCCGGCCGCGAGCACGGTCGCGACCAGCGCGTCGGCCTTCCCCAGCAGCTCGTACAGCCCGGCGTCCGCACCCCTCAGCGAACCACAGTACACCGGCAGGGCGTTGGCACCCTTGGCCTCGATCGCGTCACACAGGGTGTCCACGAAGGCGGTGTTGCCGCTGAGCTCGTGCGCCCGGTAGAAGAGCACGCCCACGGTCGGCCGGCCGTCCTGGAGCTCGTAGGAGCCGTGGACGCCGTACTCGGGCATCTTGCGCGGCTCCTCGAAGCCCTCACCGGTCAGCAGCACGGTGTCCGAGAGGAACCGGGACAGCTCCAGCAGGTTCGCGGGCCCGCCCTCGACCAGGTACTTCAGCGCCTCCGCCACGACACCGGCCGGCACCGACGACTCGGCCATCAGCTCGGCGTCCGGTACGGCCTCGCCGCCCAGCAGCACGGTCGGCACGCCGGACGCCCTCAGGACGGCCAGCCCCTCCTCCCAGGCGCGCTTGCCGCCCAGCAGCCGTACGACGGCGAGGTCCGCGCCCGCGAGCAGCCCCGGCAGCTCCTGCTCGACGTCCACCCGGGTCGGGTTGCCGATGCGGTAGTCCGCGCCGGAGGCCCGCGCCGCCAGCAGATCCGTGTCGGCGGTCGACAACAACAACACTGTGCTCATGCAGGCGCTCCCGGTGGGATGAAAGGCAGTCCTTGCGGCGCGCCCGACTCGATGAGCCGCCACAGCGCGTCCGTGTCCGCGTGCTGTTCGATCAGGTCGCCGAGCCGGTCGAGCTGCTCCTCGCGCAGCGCGGCGAAGGAGGTGTCCGGCGCGGGCACGAAGCGGCGGCCCGCGGCGGCGGCCACCTCGCGCAGGAAGGCCCGGCGGAAGCCGTCCGACTCCAGTGAGCCGTGCCAGTGCGTGCCCCAGGTCCGGCCGACCCGGCAGCCGTCCAGGAAGGCTTCTCCGCCGAGGACTTCGGCGACCCCGTGATGGATCTCGTACCCCTCGACCCGCTCGCCCAGGGCCTCCCCGGACGGCCGGGTCAGGGTCTTCTCGCGCGCGAACCGCACCCGTACGGGCAGCACACCGAGCCCGTCGACCGCGCCGGCGCGCGACTCGACCTCGTCCTCGATGCGCTCGCCGAGGATCTGGAAGCCGCCGCAGATGCCGAGAACCGGGCGTCCTTCGGCAGCCCTTCGGACGAGGGCGTCCGCGAGCCCGCGCTCCCGCAGCCACTCCAGCGCCCGGACCGTGCCCCGGGTCCCCGGAATCACGACCAGGTCCGCGTCCGCCAGCTCCTCCGGCCGGTCCACGAACCGCACCACGACACCGGGTTCGGCGGCCAGCGCGTCCACGTCCGTGAAGTTGGACATCAGCGGGATCGCGCACACGGCGACGCGCAGTACATCCGCACCGACGGGCGCAGCCACGGTCGACTCGCGGACGGTGCCGCGCAGCGAGACCCTCCCCCACGCTCGGCTTCGCTCGCGCGGGGGGACCCCCATCCCGTCCTCCTCGTCGATGCCGAGCCCGTGCCGGAACGGCAGCACGCCGTACGTACGCCGCCCGGTGAGGCCGTACAGCATCTCCAGACCGGGCTCCAGCAGGGAGACATCGCCGCGGAACTTGTTCACCAGGAACCCGGCGACCAGTTCCTGGTCCTCCGGCGAGAGCAGGGCGACGGTCCCGAAGAAGGAGGCGAAGACGCCCCCGCGGTCGATGTCGCCGACGACGAGCACGGGCAGCCGCGCAGCGCGCGCGATCCCCATGTTCACGATGTCCGTCCGCCGTAGATTGATCTCAGCCGGCGAGCCCGCGCCCTCACAGATCACCGCGTCATACGTGCCCCGCAACTCGGCAAGGCAGTCCAGCACCGTGCCGAGGAGCTTCTGCTGCCGCCCGCCGTGGTAGCCGCGTGCGCTCAACTCGCCCACCGGCTTGCCCAGCAGCACCACCTGGCTGCTCTGCTCGCCGCCCGGTTTGAGCAGCACCGGGTTCATCAGCGCGGTCGGCTCGATCCGGCACGCCTGGGCCTGCATGGCCTGCGCCCGTCCGATCTCCGCACCCTCGCGGGTGACGAAGGAGTTGAGCGACATGTTCTGCGCCTTGAACGGCGCGACCTTCACGCCCTGGCGCACCAGCCACCGGCAGATCCCGGCCGTCACGACGCTCTTTCCGGCGTCGGAGGTGGTGCCGGCGACGAGGAGTCCCCCGTTCACTTCCCACGTCCCTTCAGACCCTTGACGAGGAGGCGCGCGGCGACCGTGCCGCCGAGCGCGAGCAGGCCGACGCGGCGGGAGAGCCGGACGGCCCGGTCGATGTCGGTGACCCGGACGGCCCGGCCGGTGTCCCCGTTGAGCACGGGCCGGTGCTCGACCCGGCCGCCGTAGGAGAGCGTTCCGCCCAGCCGGACGCCGAGCGCCCCCGCGAACGACGCTTCCACGGGCCCGGCGTTGGGGCTCGGGTGCTGGTGGGCGTCGGCCTTCCAGGCGCGCAGGGCACCCCGCGGGTCGGGTCCGGCCGCGGCCGCGAGTACGGCGGTCAGCCGGGCCCCCGGCCAGCCGGCCAGGTCGTCCAGCCGGGCGGAGGCCCAGCCGTAGCGCCGGTATCGGGGCGACCTGTGACCGACCATCGCGTCCAGGGTGTTGACGGCCCGGAACCCCAGCAGCCCGGGCACCCCGGCCACGGCCCCCCACACCAGGGCGCCCACGACGGCGTCGGAGGTGTTCTCGGCGACCGACTCGACCACGGCCCGGGCGATCCCGTCGGCGTCCAGCGCCTGCGGGTCCCGGCCGCACAGATGCGGCAGCCGCGCCCGCGCCGCCTCGACGTCCCCGGACTCCAGGGCGCGCCCGATCGTGCGGGCCTCCCGGGCGAGCGACGTACCGCCGACGACCGCCCAGGTGGCGGCGGCGGTCAGCGCGACGGAGGCGGTGGGGGAGGGGCGTACGACGCGTGCGGTCAGTGTGCCGAGTGCGACGGCGCCACCGGCGCACACGACGGTGTGCAAGGCGCCCCAGCCGCGGTGGTCGTGCCACAACGCGCGGTCCACGGCAGCGGCCGCACGCCCGAACGCGGCGACCGGATGCCCGCGGCGCGGATCGCCGAGGAGCAGGTCACCGAGAAGGCCGGCGGCGGCGCCGTACGCGTAGGAGCGATCGGCACCCATCGGCTCAGCCGGCCGTGGGTACAGGAGCGGGCCTGGTACTGGTCCTTCGGCAGCCGAGCATGGCGATCTGTGTCCTCACTCAGGGTGTCCGCGCCCTGGTTCGACGAGATTCGGCGGTGAGAGTTCCTGGCTCCCGGGGGTTCTTCCCCGGTGACAGTGGCGGGACCGCGCCGGATTCGCACCGGCTTCCTCTCCTGCCGCCGTACATGGCCTGGGCAGTCCACCACGCGCCCGGAACGGCCGTCAACTTGCCGTTGACCTGCGCGGGGAGAGTGTGCCGATCCCCACATCGTGGGGCGCCCGTGACCCGTGGGCATGGCGAAGGCTCCCCTCCGTCACGGACGGCGGGGAGCCTTCGGATGGCCCGATCGGTGCTGCTCGGTCAGGACTTGGAGACGATCAGGTAGATGCCGTACGACACCGCGGCCGCGCAGGCGGCGAAGCAGAGGTAGGCGCCGGTGACGGCGAGGGTGGCTGAGCTGCCCTGGGCCGCGGCCTTCTCGCGCCGCGCCAGACCGTTGACGCCGAGGGTGAACAGGGCCACCAGGCCCACCGTGAACACGAGGCTGACGCCGAAGACGGAGCCGAGGGCCGACCAGTCGATCTTCATGGGGTTGCTTCCTTGGTTACCGGTGTGGCCGGGGTCAGACGGTGGCGGCCGGCGGCGCGGCCTCGGTGGTGGCCGGGGAGGGGATCGTGGCCGTCAGGTCCTCGGTGATCGTGCCCGCCGGGGGCGGGGTCACCGCGGCGATGGCGGTGGTCACCACGCCGGCCGGCTCCTCGGGCGCGTCGACGACGTTGGTGTGGTCGACGACCTCGCGGCGGGAGACCTTCCAGATCGCGGCGCTCGCGGCGACGAGGAAGACGGCGACCGCGGCGGTGCCCCAGTCACCGAGGTCCGTGACGGACTCGGCGCCCGCGCCGACCAGCGCGGCGGCCGGGAGGGTGAGCACCCAGGCGACGGCCATGCGGGTCGCGGTGGACCAGCGGACCACCCCGCCCTTGCGGCCGAGGCCCGCGCCCATCACCGAGCCGGAGACGACATGCGTGGTGGAGAGGGAGAAGCCCAGGTGGGAGGAGGCCAGGATGGCGGTCGCGGCGCTGGTCTGGGCGGCGAAGCCCTGGCGCGGCTCCAGGTCGGTCAGGCCCTTGCCCATGGTGCGGATGATCCGCCAGCCGCCGATGTAGGTGCCGAGTGCGATGGCCAGGCCGGCGGAGAGGATGACCCAGGTGGGAGGGTTCGAGCCCGGGGCGATGGCGCCGCCCGTGATCAGCGCGAGGGTGATGATGCCCATCGTCTTCTGGGCGTCGTTGGTGCCGTGGGCGAGGGAGACCAGGCCGGCGGAGGCGATCTGGCCGGCGCGGTAGCCCTTGCGGGTGGCCTCGCCCTCGGCCTTGCCGCCGATGCCGTAGGAGAACCGGGTGGCCAGCATCGAGGCGACGCCCGCCACGATCGGCGCGGCGACCGCGGGGAGCAGCACCTTGGTGACCAGGACGTCACCGTGCACGGCGCCGAAGCCGGCGGAGGCGATGGTGGCGCCGATCAGACCGCCCATCAGGGCGTGCGAGGAACTGGAGGGCAGGCCCACCAGCCACGTCAGCAGGTTCCAGAGGATCGCGCCGACCAGGGCGGCGAAGATGACCTCGGGACGGATGCCGCTCTCGTCGACGAGACCCTTGGAGATCGTGTTGGCGACCTCCACGGAGAGGAAGGCGCCCACCAGATTGAGGGCGGCGGACATGACCACCGCGATCTTGGGCTTCAGGGCGCCTGTCGAGATGGTCGTGGCCATCGCGTTGGCGGTGTCGTGGAAACCGTTCGTGAAATCGAACGCGAGAGCGGTTATCACCACTATCGCGAGGATCAGCGAGAAGCTTTCCATTTACCCAGGCAATCGTTCGAGGTCATTGGCTGGATGACCGTAGGCAACCTGAGTGAACAGAAGGTGAACTGCGACAGGCGTAGGGATGTCCTAAGAGGGGGGTTGAGGTTCCGATCGGCTCGGGCGGCCCAGGCACCCCTTGGCTACCGACCCCGCGCGAAGGTCCGCAGCCGGCTCGTGGAGCCGTTGAAGAGATTCTGGTCACCCGGCAGCCGGCCGTCGGTGTCGAACTGCCAGATCGTCCAGTACCGCCACCCGCCCGGCAGCGTCCCCGGCCGCGAGGTGCCGTGCCGGGCGATCCACAGGGCGTGGCTCTTGGCGAACGCACGGCTGTTGCCGGTGCAGAGCCGCCACCACTGGGTCGTCGTGTAGATCACCGGGCGGCGTCCGGTCTCCTGCTTGATCTCGTCGCTGAAGGACCGGATCCAACGGACCATCCGCGTCCTGCCCACCCCGTAGCACTTGTGCTTCTTGCTGTACGGGTTGTCCTCGATGTCGAGCGCGGGCGGCAGGGTCCTGCCGTCCGCGACCCAGTCGCCGCCGTGCTGTACGAAGTACGCGGCCTGCTCGGCGCCGGAGGACTTGTCCGGCCGTGCGAAGTGGTACGCGCCCCGGTACAGGCCCGCCGCACGGGCGCCGTCGTACTGCTGGGAGAAGTAGGGGTTGAGGTAGTCCGTGGACTCGGTCGCCTTGACGTAGACGAACCGCGCGCCCATGGGCCTGGCGGCCGCCCAGTCGACGTGCTCCTGGTGGGACGAGACGTCGTGGCCCCGGAGCGGGCCCGTGACCAGCGTCGGAGGTCCGGCGGCCGCGGACGCGGTGGCCGCGAGGGCGAGCGCCGCCGTGGTCGCCACGAGGGCACCGGCGCGGTGACGGAGAAGGGTGCGTTCGCGGACCATGTGTCTCCCCGGGTCGGCGGACGGAAGACCGTCCGGCGGGCAAGAGAGACCATTGAAGGCCCGGTGATCAGCGAATCATCGCCTCTTTACGGCGGTTCGTCATGTTTTCGCTCATTCGGCGCTGTGCGCTTCCGGTCGGAAGCGACCGTCCATCCCCCTTCCGTGGGCGCGGCTGGCAGGATCACGGCATGGCTGGACAGCGGCGGGACGCGGAACACGAACGGATCTGGGCGGAACTGGTCGCGACGGCGCGGCGGACCGTGGCCGACGGGCTGGTGGTCGGCACCTCCGGGAACGTCTCCGCGCGCATCGGCGACCTGGTGCTCGTCACCCCGTCCGGTGTGCCGTACGACCGGCTCACCCCGGACGACATCACTGGCGTCGACCTCGGCGGCCGCCAGGTTCTCGGCACGCTGGTGCCGACCAGCGAGCTGCCCATGCACCTCGCCGTCTACCGCACCACCGACGCCCGCGCGGTCGTCCACACCCACGCCGTGCACGCGACGGCGGTCTCCACGCTCGTCCCGGAGCTCCCGCCGGTCCACTACATGGCGGCAGCCCTCGGCGGCCCCGTCCGGGTCGCCCCCTACGCCACCTACGGCACCGACGAGCTCGCCGAGAACATGCTCCGCGCCCTGACCGACCGCTCCGGCTGCCTCCTGCAGAACCACGGCACGATCACCTACGGCACCACCCTCGACCAGGCCTACGACCGCACCGCCCAGCTGGAGTGGATGTGCCGTCTGTGGCTGATGGCGTCCTCGGTACCGGGCCCGACCCCGTCCCTGCTGACGGAGGCACAACTGGCGGAGGTCGGGGAACGTTTGAGGGGGTACGGCCAACGGAGGTGACACCGTGCTGCCCCATCCCTCGCTCCGGCGCTTCCTCGACCGCCTCGCTCACCTTTCCATGCCGGTCCCTCGTGTCCGCCGCAGCGGCGCTCGGCCACCGCGCACGTGGCCGGCGGCGCCGAACCGACCGCACCCCCGCGCTCCTCACCGCCCCGCCCTTCCACTGGCCGGTAGGCCCAACCCCCACGACACTGGACCCGTGCGCCCAGTCAAAGCGACCGCCACCGCACTGACCGCGGTCCTCGTGGCCGGCGCGGCATCCGTCGCCGCCGGCCGGATCGCCAGCGACGCCGCGCTGAAGGCGCCCGCGGGCCGCCCCCTGCCCACCGAACCCCGGCTCACCGTGCACGGCACCGTCGCCGGCCAGATCACCCTCACCCGCGATCTTGCCTCGCTGCGCCCCGGCACCTACGGCCTCGCCGGCGACGGCTCCCACGCGGTCGTCGGCCCCGTCCTGGAGGCGGCCCGGCACGCGGCCGACACCGTCGTACGCCGCCTGGAACGCGTCACTCACGGCACCCTCGCCTCCGGCGACGCGGTGTGGCTCACCCCGAACCTGTACGTCGGCAACCCCGGCACCGCCCTCGGCCTCGACCACGCCGACATCGACGTCCCCGGCGAACTCGGTGAACTGCCCGCCTGGTTCGTACCCGGCGCCCGGGACACCTGGGTGATCGCCGTGCACGGCCTCGGCACCACCCGGGAACAGGCCATGAACCTCATGGCCCCCCTGCACGCCCGCCGGGTGCCGGTCCTCGCCCTCGCCTACCGCGGCGACCTCGGCGCCCCGCGCCCCCCGGACGGACTGAACCACCTCGGCGAGACCGAGTGGCGCGACCTGGACGCGGCGATCCGCTACGCCGTCCGCTACGGCGCCCGCCGGGTCGTCCTGCTCGGCTGGTCCACCGGCGCCACCATGGCGCTGCGTGCCGCCGAGCGCTCCGCGGTGCGCGAGCACATCGCCGGACTGGTCCTCGACTCGCCGGTGCTCAGCTGGGAGGCCACGCTGCGCGCCCTCGCCCGGGCCCGCCGCACCCCGCAGCCCCTGCTGCCGCTCGCCGTGCGCGCCGCGCAGGGCCGGACCGGCCTGTACGCCGACCGGGTCCCCGAGATCACCGACCCCGCCGTGCTCACCGTGCCGACCCTGATCTTCCACGGGCCCGACGACCAGGTGGCCCCCTGGGAGTTCTCCCGCCGGCTCGCCCGCCGCCGCCCGGATCTGGTCGCCCTGCACACCGTCCCGCAGGCCCCGCACGCGGCGATGTGGAACGCCGACCCGAAGGAGTACGAGGAGCGGCTGCGCCGCTTCCTGACCCCGCTGGTATGAGCACGCCGGCCCGCTGGTACGGGGACGCCACCCCATGGGTTACGAGGACGCTCCCGACCCTCCGGCAGGCGCCGGGAGGCCCGGTGCCGGGCATTCCGTTTAAGGCCGTACGAGTGGCCTGATCACCACTCCTCGCCCCGCCCCGAACCCCGTGCCTTGGCCAGCCCCGTCGCCCGCCGTGACATTCCGTTTGGGTTTTCGGACCGTCAACCGGAAGACTGCACTCGTGACGTCCCGTATCCCGCGCGACTCCAGGCTCCGACTCGTCCGACCGCGACCCCTGGCCGCCGCCCCCAGAGCTGTGAACCAGCGGCGCCCGCGCCGCCCCGCACCCCGGCCTCCGGAGGGCACCCCGGCCCCCGCGGAACTGGCCGGAATGGCCCGCACCGGGCTGGCCGGCCCCGTGCGGGTCGCCCGCTGGGCCGACGCCGCACTCGGCCCCGGCAGCGACGGCGCCACCGCCGACGGCAAGGCCACCCTCTCCGACGCCACCGCCCGACGCGCCGCCGCCGATCTGGGCCTGAGCGTCGCTCAGATCCGGACCGACTGGGACACCGCCCGCCTCGCCGGACTCGTCGAGGTGCACGGCGACAGCGCGCGCCCCGGCTGGCGGCTGCGCGCCTGGGACCGCGACGACAGCGCCGTACTGCGCGGCTGGGTCGCCCTCTTCGACGCATGGTCGCTCTCCTCCCCGGAACCCGAGGAGCACGAGCCGGCCGCCGTCGCCGAGGTCGTCTCGGCCATGCCCCAGGTGCTCTCCTTCCTCCAGCTGTCCGCCGGGCCGGTCCCGGTCGAGCAGCTGCTCGACCTGCTCCAGCAGCGGGTCACCGAACTGCGCACCGAGCGCTGCGAGGTCCCCTACGAGCCCGGCGCCGGGCAGCCCGCCGAGCCCGGGCCCGCGCGGCCGACCGTGCCGGCGGCCCGGCAGCCGTCCGAGCCGGGGTCCGCACAGCCGGCCCTGCCGGGGGCGCGGCGGCCGTCCGAGCCGGGACCCGCGCGCCCGGCGGCCGACTTCGCGAGCCCGGCGGAACTCACGGCCGTCGTACCGGAAGACGCCGCGCCCACCGGCGACACCCCGCTCGAACCCCTCCTCGACTGGGCGCTGCGGGCCCTCGCCTCGGTCGGCGCGCTGACCTACGGTGACGGCCAGGCCACCCTCACGCCGCTGGGCAGCTGGGCGGTCTGGGTCAAGCTGGAGCAGATCTGCGTGGCCGCGCAGAGCCCGGCCGGCAACATCGAGCAGTCCGCCGAGGACATGCTCCGCGGCTGCGCCCAGCTCCGCCCCAACGCCGCCCGCGCCGAATACCGAGCCTGGCTCGCCGCCCGCACCGTCGGCGATGCCGTCACCGAGCTGATCCACGCCGCGCGCGGCGAGGACGCGCTGCTGCGCGGCCTGGCCTTCGAGGCGCTGCGCGTCGTCGGCGCCCCCGCCGAGCCCGACGTACGCGCCGTCGTGGACGAGCCTGCCCTGCGGCCCTACGCCCTGCTGTGGCTCGCCGAGCACGACGGGATCGACCCGGAGGACGCCCACGAGGTGCTCACCCGCGAGGAGGCGACCTGGCTGTGGGTGGACACGGCCGCCGCCGTCGCCGACCACGGCGAGTCGCCGATGCTGGTCCGGCATCTGGAGTCCGCGGTGCAGCCCACCGTCCCCCAGCTGCTCGACGAGGTCCGCGCCGTCGGGCACCCGCGCACCGTGCAGGTCCTGGTGGCGCTCGCCGCCGCGCACCCCGACCCGGCCCTGGCCAAGGCCGTACGCCGGGCCGCCTTCCACGTGCACACCGGAGGATGAGCGGCGCGGGGGCCGCTCAGGCGCCGATCTCGGGGGCGTACGTCCCGAAGCTCCAGATGTTGCCCTCGGTGTCCCGGGCCATGTAGTCCCGCGAGCCGTAGTCCTGGTCCGTCGGGGGCAACAGGATCTCCACGCCGTGCTCCAGGGCCCGTTGGTGGTGGGCGTCCACGTCGTCCACGACGACGTACACCCCGGCGGGCCCGGCGTCCTTCATCGCCGTGTCGAAGAGGCCGCCGCGGCCCTTGGAGCCGATCATCACCGCGCCGTTGCCCTGGACCAGCTCCGCGTGCATCACCTTGCCGTCCTCCGTCTCGTACACCGACAGCTCGGTGAAGCCGAGGGCCTCCGTGAGCTGCTTGATCGCCGCCTTCGCGTCCGCGTACAGCAGCGTGGGGTAGAGGCTCGGCCGTCCGCCGCCCATGCCTGCCATGCCGATCACTCCTTCGTGCGTCGGTTCCGTGGCGCCTCGTTCAGTCTTGCAGCCGCCACTGACAGGCCTCAGCGGAACGCGTCGCACTGCTTCAGCCGTCGGACCGCCCCGCCGGCCTCACCCCCTGACGGGCCCCCGAACGGGCGACTTCCCGCCCCCGGCCCGCCCGGCGTCCGTCCCCGGCCGCCCGCCCTCACTACGCTCGCCCTCTGATCCAGGGCCGTGGACAGCGAAGGGGGAAAGGTGGCCGTTCCACCGCACGGGACACGACCACCCCGTGCCGGCCGCGGGTCTCTCGGGCCGACGCCTGCCGTGCCTGCGCGTTCGGCGGAGTCCCGCCGTGAGCACGTGCCGCCGACGCCCGCCGTCGCCCCGCCGCCCGCGTCTGCGACGGCGTGCGGCCTCGACAGCGGCGGCACCGGCCTCGGCCCCGACAGCGGTGCCGTCGGTCCCCGCGACCGGGCGCCGGCGTCCGGCACGCCGCCGGTGATCGCTCCCGCACGCGTCCGCCGAGCGGTCGCCCTCGTGCTCGCGCTCTGTCTTCTCGGTGTCGCCCACCACCTGCGCCCCACCCCCTACGAGGACCGTCTCGTCCGCCCCGCGCCCTGGCAATCGCAGCCGGGAGCCGGAACGTGGACCCTCCGCGCGCGGGGCGCCGACGTGGCCGCCTACGACACCCGTACCGGCGCGCTGCGCTGGCGGTACGCGCGCGTGGGGCATCGGCCTCTCGCCGTGCTGACCACGCGCGTGGAAGTGATCGCGCTGTGGGAGGACGGGCTCCTGGCCGACACCGACGGGCGCTCGGTGCGCTGGCACCGGGCCCTGCCCGACTGGGCCGAGTGGCTCCCCGCGCAGGGCGGCACCGGCGTGCTGCGACTCCTCGGCCACGGCATCCTCGCGGTCGTCACCCCCCAGCGCGTCACCGCGTACCGCATCGCCGACGGCGACCTGCGCTGGGTGCTGCCCGCCGGCCAGAGCTGTGCGTTCCGGCCCGAGGGCGCCGTACGGCGCGGCACGGCCCTGCTGATCGCCCGGCCGTGCGCGCAGGGTGCCTGGACCGGGCAGCTCGTGGCCCTGGACGACCTCGGGCGGATCGTCCCGGGCCGCACGCCCCTCGGCAACGATCTTCCGCACCGATCCGCCCGGCACGGACCGAACGCGCGGACGTAGAAAAACAGCTTGCATGACCCCGTTAGACTTCTTCCCATGGCCATTCTCCTCGCGCATTAGACGGCGGGAACGTCCTCAGCCGCCCACCCGCCAAATCCCTGTACGCCCTGGAGTCTGTCCTTGATCTCCGCCTCCGGTATCGAGCTGCGCGCCGGTGCGCGCGTCCTCATCGAGAACGCCACCTTCCGTGTCGCCAAGGGCGACCGCATCGGCCTCGTCGGCCGCAACGGCGCCGGCAAGACCACCCTCACGAAGTGCCTGGCTGGCGAGGGCATCCCGGCCTCCGGCCAGATCACCCGCTCCGGCGAGGTCGGCTACCTCCCGCAGGACCCCCGTACCGGCGACCTGGACGTCCTCGCCCGCGACCGCATCCTCTCCGCGCGCGGCCTCGACGTACTGATCCGCAAGATGCGCGAGAACGAGGAGCGCATCGCCAACGGCAAGGGCGGCACCCGCGAGAAGGCCCTCAAGCAGTACGAGCGCCAGGAGACCGAGTTCCTCACCAAGGGCGGGTACGCCGCCGAGGCCGAGGCCGCCACCATCGCCGCCGCGCTGAACCTGCCCGACCGCGTTCTCGGCCAGCCGCTGCACACCCTCTCCGGCGGTCAGCGCCGCCGTATCGAGCTGGCCCGGATCCTGTTCTCGGACGCGGACACCCTGCTCCTCGACGAGCCGACCAACCACCTCGACGCGGACTCGATCATCTGGCTGCGGGACTACCTGAAGACCTACCGCGGCGGCTTCATCGTGATCTCCCACGACGTCGATCTCGTCGACACCGTGGTCAACAAGGTGTTCTACCTGGACGCCAACCGGTCCACGATCGACGTCTACAACATGGGCTGGAAGCTCTACCAGCAGCAGCGCGAGGCCGACGAGAAGCGCCGCAAGCGGGAGCGGGCCAACGCCGAGAAGAAGGCCGCCGCCCTCAACGCGCAGGCCGACAAGATGCGCGCCAAGGCCACCAAGACGGTCGCCGCGCAGAACATGGCCCGCCGGGCCGAGAAGCTGCTCTCCGGCCTCGAAGAGGTCCGGATGTCCGACAAGGTCGCCAAGCTCCGCTTCCCGGAGCCCGCGCCCTGCGGCAAGACCCCGCTGATGGCCGAGGGCCTGTCGAAGTCGTACGGCTCCCTGGAGATCTTCACCGACGTCGACCTGGCCATCGACAAGGGCTCCCGAGTCGTCATCCTCGGCCTCAACGGCGCCGGCAAGACGACCCTGCTGCGCCTGCTCGGCGGGGTCGAGAAGCCCGACACCGGCCAGGTCGTCCCCGGGCACGGCCTCAAGCTCGGCTACTACGCCCAGGAGCACGAGACCCTCGACCCGGACCGCACGGTCCTGGAGAACATGCGCTCGGCCGCCCCCGACATGGACCTGGTCGAGGTCCGCAAGGTGCTGGGCTCGTTCCTCTTCTCCGGCGACGACGTCGACAAGCCGGCCGGCGTCCTCTCCGGCGGTGAGAAGACCCGTCTCGCCCTGGCGACCCTGGTCGTCTCCTCGGCGAACGTGCTCCTGCTCGACGAGCCGACCAACAACCTCGACCCCGCCAGCCGCGAGGAGATCCTCGGCGCTCTGCGCACCTACAAGGGCGCGGTCGTCCTCGTCACGCACGACGAGGGCGCCGTCGAGGCACTCCAGCCGGAGCGGATCATCCTGCTGCCGGACGGCGTCGAGGACCTGTGGGGTTCCGACTACGCGGACCTCGTCGCCCTGGCGTGATCCACTGCGTATGGATCATTCGGCTCATCCGTGATCCATCATCTGTGTGAGATCTCCTCGTATCGAGGTGTGTCGTACACGGATTTCCCGGCCGATCCCTTGCGTACCAAGGGATCGGCCGTCTCGCGTCCCTGACCTGGCACTTCGCGAATCCACCCGTTCGGCCCCCTCGACACCACCCCATGGAATCCTTGATTCCGCTTGTGGGGGTCCACTCCTGTCGTCACAACGATGTCTCACGGACCTTGCCGAATGGGTGGCCATCAGGCCCAAGAGGGGTGATCATGAGGAGACCAGAGCGCACTTCCCATGAGGAGGCACGGGTGGCCGAGACTCTGAAGAAGGGCAGCCGGGTGACCGGCGCCGCGCGCGACAAGCTCGCGGCAGACCTGAAGAAGAAGTACGACTCCGGTGCGAGCATCCGGGCGCTGGCCGAGGAGACCGGCCGCTCGTATGGCTTCGTACACCGGATGCTCAGTGAGTCGGGCGTCACGCTTCGTGGGCGTGGCGGAGCGACCCGGGGCAAGAAGGCCGCATCGTCCTGACGCCGGGCGGCCCATCGGCTTCGATGGTGGTCACCCGGTCGGCCTCCCCCCTGGGCCCTTGAGGGGCCCGGGGGGACCCCAGATCAGCCGGGTGGTTACTGTGCAGTCACTTAAGCATGCCGTAGGCATGCCCGGATGACCGCACCCATCGGAGGCGCCCCATGGCTTCGCCCGACCAGGACCTCGCTCCTGTACTCGACAAGGACGGCGTACGGCTCACCGTCGACGACGCGCTCGCCACGGTGACGCTGGCCAACCCGGCCAAGCGCAACGCGCAGAGCCCCGCCCTGTGGCGCGCACTCGCCGAGGCCGGCCGACTGCTGCCGGGCTCCGTTCGTGTCGTCGTGCTGCGCGGCGAGGGCAGGTCCTTCTCCGCCGGGCTGGACCGGCAGATGTTCACCCCGGAGGGGATCCCGGGCGAGCCGACCTTCATCGAACTCGCACGCCGTGACGACGCCGGGCTCGACGCGAGCATCGCCGAGTTCCAGGAGGCGTTCACCTGGTGGCGGCGGAACGACATCGTGTCCATCGCCGCTGTCCAAGGGCACGCCATCGGGGCCGGGTTCCAGCTCGCGCTCGCGTGCGATCTGCGGGTCGTCGCGGACGACGTGCAGTTCGCCATGCGCGAGACCAGCCTCGGTCTCGTCCCCGACCTGACCGGCACGCACCCGCTGGTCGGCCTCGTCGGGTACGCCCGCGCCCTGGAGATCTGCGCGACCGGACGGTTCGTCGGCGCGGCGGAGTCGGTGGCGTCCGGGCTGGCCAACGTCGCCGTGCCCGGCGACCAACTGGACGAGGCCGTGCGGGACTTGGCGGCTGCGCTGCTGGCCGCGCCGCGGGACGCCGTCACTGAGACCAAGGCGTTGCTGCGCGGGGCGCCGGGCCGTGACTACGAGGCCCAGCGTGCCGCCGAGCGTGCCGCTCAGGCACGCCGGCTTCGGGATCTGGCCGGCCTCGGCGAGTAACCGTGGGAGCGGCGGTCGTTCGGACGGTGCGGGCCCCTAAAGGGCGGCGCCACCGACCGCCGTAATCAACACCGCCACCGTCGGGCGGTCCTCCAGCGCATCCCGTACGGCCATGCGGACCTGCCGAGCCACGTCAATGGCTCGGCGGTCCGCGCTGGTTGCCAGCTCCACGCGCGCGTGCCGGCACGGCAGCGCCGTACCAGCGGTGCGCTCTTCCAGATGGACCGCCCGGCCCAGACCGCCGAGGGAGCCCGTCAGCCCGGTCACCCCGGGGACGGACAGTGCGGCCGCGGCCACCCGGGCCTCGTCCGGGTCCGTGGGCTCCCGCGCGGACACCGGCTGCGGTGCACGCACCTCCGCGGCCGGCTCCAGCGTGTCCAGCAGGTCGGTGACCCGCAGGTCCACCTCCGTCACCACGAGCCCGAGCCGCTCCGTCGCGGCCGTCGCCAGTGTCCGCCGTAGCCCGGACGCCACCGTCGGCAGCGGCTCGCCGGCCGTCGCGGCGAAGTCCGCCGTCAGCCGCAGCGGACCCGGCGGCAGCGCGCTCGGCGGAGCCGGTACGACAGGCCCCTGGGCCTCCTCCGGAGCGGCGAGCGCGAGCCGCACCGCGCCGAGTCGCACCCCGGGCATCCCCTCCGCCGCCGCGCGCTCCAGTACCGCCGCGGCCGCGCCCTCCGCGATCCAGGCGCCGTCGCCCGGCCCGCCGAGCGGCAGCAGCCTGCCCAGCCCCACCTGGCGCCGCACCATCTGTGTCCACCGCTCCGCCGTCATTCCTCCAGCCTGCCGTATCAGCGGCGCGCGGTCGGGGAACCTTGCATACGGTGGGCAGTGGACGATCGAAGGGGACGACCGAAAGGGATGTACGGCGATGACCGACATGACGACGACCCCCGAGGGCGACCAGGAGCCACAGGTTTCGACCCGTAGGACGACCCGGCGCGGCGGCGGCGATCCCGCGGCCCGTGGACGGACGACCATCGCCGACGGCGTCGTGGAGAAGATCGCCGCTCTCGCGGCCCGGGACGTGGTCGGCGTCCATGCCCTGGGCAGCGGTCTGGCCCGCACCCTCGGCGCCGTACGCGACCGGGTGCCCGGCGGCTCCAAGTCGGTCACCCGGGGCGTGAAGGCCGAGGTCGGCGAGGTGCAGACCGCGCTCGACCTGGAGATCGTCGTGGACTACGGCGTCTCGATCGGCGATGTCGCCCGCGTCGTGCGGGAGAACGTGATCGCCGCCGTGGAACGCATGACCGGACTCGAGGTGGTCGAGGTCAACATCGCGGTGAGCGACGTCAAGCTGCCCGAGGAAGAGGAAGAGGAACCGGAGCCCCGGATCCAGTGAGACCCGGTCCCCGACCCCGCACACCCGATGAGCTGAGGAGCGCTCCATGAGCATGGCCGTGGTCGGCATGATCGCCGGAATGGCGCTGGGCTTCGCCGGGTACTTCGGCGGCTTCGCCGCCTTTCTGCTGGTGGCGGCACTGGGCGCGATCGGGTTCGTCGTCGGCCGGTTCGCGGAGGGCGACCTCGAACTCGGTGACTTCTTCCGCACCCGCGGCGACCGGCGCGACCGGCGGCGGTGACCGGAGGTGAGTGCCGAGACCGGCGCGGCGCGCCTCCCGTCGGCCCTCGTGCCGCCGGGCGAGCGCGGCGCCACCCGGATCGCCGACCGGGTCGTGGCGAAGATCGCCGCGCAGGCCGCCCGGGAGGCGCTGCCGTCGCCGCCCGCCGACGCGGCCGTCCCGCACGCCACGGTCGTCGTCAGCCAGCGGGCGGCCCGCGTCCGCGTCCACCTCGAACTCGGCTACCCCTGCGACATCGGCGCCCACTGCGCCGCCGTGCGTCGCCATGTCACCGAGCGGGTAGGCGCGTTGGTGGACATGGAGGTGCCCGAGGTCGCCGTCCAGGTCGAACGGCTGCACCCGGCACCGCACGGGAGGGCGTGATGAGCGAACCACAGTCGACCACCCCCACCCTCGACAAGGAGCCCGGCACCACCCCGCCCGCCCCCGCCGGGGGCAGCGGCCGCTTCTGGTCGCCGCGCCGCGTCCCGGCCGCCGTCGTCGCGCTTGTGCTGCTGGCCGGCGCGGGCCTGCTGCTGTACGACATCGCCGCCGTACGCGCCCACCACCCGGCGATGCACTGGCGCCGCGCGCTCGCCCGGCAACTGGCCGAACGGCCCCTGGACGACGTCTGGGTGCTGACCGGCGCGGCCGTCGCCGTCGCGCTCGGCCTGTGGCTGATCGTCCTCGCGCTCACGCCCGGCCTGCGCGGACTGCTGTCCATGCGGCGCCCGCACCCCGATGTCCGCGCCGCGCTCCGGCGCGAGGCCGCGGCGCTCCTGCTCCGCGACCGGGCCATCGACGTGTCCGGGGTCCGGTCGGTCCGGGTGCGGATGCGGCACAAGAAGGCCGATGTCCGTGCCGTGTCCCACTTCCGTGACCTGGACGAGGTACGCGCCGACCTGGACACCGTGCTCACGGACGCGATCCGGGGCCTCGGCCTGAGCCGCCCGCCCACGCTGTCGCTGCAAGTGTCGCGGCCCGGACGGAAGGGGTGAGGACGATGCGCACCGGCGGCCTCAACCGCGTCCTGCTGGCCCTCCTCGGCCTGCTCCTGCTCGCGCTCGGCGGCGCGGTGCTCGCCGTCGGCCTGGGTGCGCCGCCACCCTCCTGGTGGATCCACACCGGCCCGCACGACGTCCTGCTGACCAAGGCAGAACGCACCCACTGGCGCGGCACCGGCTGGTGGTGGCCGACGGTCATCGCCGCCCTCGCCGTCGTCGTCCTCCTCGCCCTGTGGTGGCTCACGTCGGTCCTGCGCCGCCGCCGGCTGGCCGAGATCCTGATCGACACCGGCGACGACGAGTCCGCCCTCCTGCGCGCCAGGGCCATGGAATCGGCCCTGGCCCAGGACGCCGTACGGCAGGAGGGCGTGGCGCACGCGGAGGTCCTCCTGCGGGGCCGCCGTACGACGCCCACGGCAAGGGTGTGGCTCCAACTGGAGCCGCACGTGGACCCGGTCACGGCCCTGACCGAGTTCACGGCCGAGGCCCTGACCCACGCCCGCCAGTCGGCTCGCCTGCCTTCGCTTCCGGCGGAGGTACGCCTGCGGGCGGTCAAACACCGTGCGGAGAGGGTCACTTGACGGGCGGGGCCGCACCCTAGAACCCGTGCCGCATCCCCCCGTCCACCGGCAGCATGACCCCACTGAGATAAGACGCGGCCGGAGAGAGCAGGAACGCCGCGACCTTTCCGAACTCCGCCGGAGTCCCATACCTCCGCAACGGAATCCGAGCCTCGTTCGCAGCCCGGGTGGCCTCGGGATCGGCCGACAACGCGTCCAGCTCGCGCACGCGGTCGGTGTCGATGCGCGACGGCAGCAGCCCCAGCACCCGGATCCCGCGCGGCCCCAGCTCGTCCGCGAGGGACTTGGCGAAGCCGGCGAGCCCGGGCCGCAGCCCGTTGGAGATGGTCAGCCCCGGAATCGGCTCGTACACCGACGCGGACAGCACGAACCCGATCACCCCGCCCGGCTCCAGCTCGGCCGCCGCCGCGCGGGCGAGCCGCACCGCACCGAGGAACACCGACTCGAAGGCGTCGCGCCACTGCTCGTCGGTGTTGTCCGCGACGAACCCCGGCGCCGGCCCGCCCACGCTCACCAGCACGCCGTGGAAGCCGCCGAAGTGCTCACGCGCGGCCGCGATCAGCCGCTCCGGCGCCTCGGGGTCGGCGTTGTCCATGCTCACGCCCACCGCGTTCGGGCCCAGTTCGGCGGCGGCGTCGGCCACCCGCTTCCCGTCCCGGCCGGTGATCACGACCTTCGCCCGGTCGGCGACGAGTTCCCGCGCGGCGGCGTTGCCGAGTCCGCGGGTCGCCCCGGTGACGACGTACACCCGGTCCTTCAGTCCAAGATCCATGGTCCCTATCCTGCCTGGTCGTCCCCGAACAGCGTGAGGGCGGTGTTCACCAGCGCGATGTGGCTGAAGGCCTGCGGGAAGTTGCCCAGCTGGCAGCCGTTGACGGCGTCGTACTCCTCGGCCAGCAGCCCCACGTCGTTGACCAGGCCCACCAGCCGGTCGAACAGCTCCCGCGCCTCGTCCTTCCGGCCGGTCAGATGCAGGGCGTCGGCCAGTCAGAACGAGCAGGCCAGGAAGGCGCCCTCGCCGCTCGGCAGCCCGTCGACCACCGAGTCCTCGGTGTCGTACCGGCGCAGGAAGCCGCCGTGCCCGAGGTCGTCGCGGATCGCGTCCACCGTGCCGACCACCCGCGGGTCGTCCGGCGGCAGGAAGCCGACGCGCGGGATGAGCAGCAGCGCCGCGTCCAGTTCGCGGGAGCCGTAGTACTGGGTGAAGGTGTTGCGCTCGGGGTCGTAGCCCTTCTCGCACACCTCCTGGTGGACCTCGTCGCGGAATCTGCGCCAGCCCTCCAGGTCGCCCTCGAGGTCCTCGTACTGCTCCAGCGTCTTCACGGCACGGTCGGCGGCCACCCACACCATCACCTTGGAGTGCACGAACTGCTGCCGCCCGCCGCGCACCTCCCACAGGCCCTCGTCCGGCTGCCGCCACGCCGACTCCAGGAACCGCATCAGGGCGCGCTGCATCGCCCACATGTGCGGCCGCGGGGACAGGCCCGAGCTGCGGGCCAGGGCGAGCGAGTCCATCACCTCGCCGTACACGTCGAGCTGGAGCTGCTCGACGGCGCCGTTTCCGACGCGTACGGGGGCGGAGTCGGCGAAGCCGGGCAGCCAGGACAGCTCCATCTCCGGCAGCCGCCGCTCGCCCGCGACGCCGTACATGATCTGCAGGTCGGCCGGGTCGCCCGCGACCGCGCGCAGCAGCCAGTCGCGCCAGGCCGAGGCCTCCTCCTGGTAGCCGGCGTTGAGCAGCGCGCCGAGGGTGAGGGTGGAGTCGCGCAGCCAGCAGTACCGGTAGTCCCAGTTGCGCACGCCGCCCGGCTTCTCCGGCAGCGAGGTGGTCGCCGCGGCGACGATCCCGCCGGTCGGGATGTAGGTGAGGGCCTTGAGGGTGATCAGGGAGCGGACGACCACGTCCCGGTAGGGGCCCTCATAACAGCACTGCCGGGCCCAGCCCTGCCAGTCGGTGACGCTGCACTCCAGGCCCTCGAAGGGGTCGTTGAGCGGCGGGCGCCGCTCGTGCGAGGGGTGCCAGGTGAGCACGAACGCGACGCGCTCGCCCTCGGTGACGGTGAACTCGGAATGGGTGCCGAAGTCCGCGCCCCAGGTGCGCACGGCGGGCTCGGAGCGCAGCCAGACCGAGTCCGGGCCCGCGACGGCCACCCGGTGCCCGTTCGCGCGGCGCACCCACGGCGTGATCGAGCCGTAGTCGAAGCGCAGCCGGAGGGTGCTGCGGACGGTGACCCGGCCGCTGACGCCTTCGACGATGCGTACGACGTCGGGGGCGAGGTCGCGCTGCGGCATCAGGTCGGTGACGCGGACCGTGCCGTCCGGGGTCTCCCACTCGGTGTCGAGGACGAGGGTGTCGGGCCGGTAGCCGCGGCGCGCGCAGGTGTCCGCTCCCTCGGGGGCGATCCGCCAGTAACCGTGGTCCTCGTCGCCCAGCAGCCGGGCGAAGCAGGCGCCGGAGTCGAAGCGGGGCAGGCACAGCCAGTCGATCGAGCCGTTCTTCCCGACCAGCGCGGCGGTCTGCTCGTCACCGATGAGTGCGTAGTCCTCGATGCGCGCGTTCACGGGATCCGGTTTCCCGGCGGGCCAGAGGGCCAATCAGGTGGTGCGCCGGGGGAGTGAAGGTTTCCCCTCGGCGCTCTCCTTGGCACCCGGTCCCGGTCACCCCGTTCTGCCCGGTCCCGGTCACACCGTGGCCGGTGCGCTCTCCTCAGGCTTCGTCTGCGCCGCGGCCTCCTCGCGGTCGCTGATCTCGCGCCGGACCAGGAACCACCAGCCGACCGGGACGCCCGCGGCGAACAGCCACCACTGGATCATGTAAGCGTAGTTCAGCGGGGCGTCCTCGCTGCCGGGGTCGGAGATCTGCTCCGGGCCGCCCTTGGGCGTGGGCGCCGTCTGCTCGACATAGCCGCCGAGCACCCGCGCGCCGAGCCGGTGCGCCTCCTCCGTGCTGTTGATCAGCATGATCTGCCGGTCGGGGAGGCCCTTGACGTTCTTGATGCCGCTCGCCGCGGTCGTCTCGTCGGCCATCAGCCGCCCGGTGACGGTGGTCCGGCCGGACGGCGGGGCGGGGATCTCCGGGAAGGCGGTCTGGGCGCCGTTCGCGGGGATCCAGCCGCGGTTGACGAGGAGGACCCTGCCGTCCGTGAGGACGAGGGGGGTGAGCACGTGGAAGCCGACCTCGCCGTCGGAGTTGGTCCGGCGCCGGACCACGACCTCCCTGGCGGTGTCGAAGGTGCCGGTCGCGGTGACCGTGCGGTACTTCTCGGTGCGGGTCACGGTGTGCCCGGGCGAGGTCAGCCGCTCGACCGGGACCGGCTTGGCGTGCAGGGCCGAGGAGACCAGGTTGTTCCGGGCGGTGCGCTCCTCGTACCGGTGCTGCTGCCAGAAGCCCAGCCTGATCATCGTCGGGATCAGCGCGATCGCGACGATGCTGAGGATCACCCACTGACGGGACAACAGGAAGCGGTAGCGGTGCACCCCACGACGGTACATCCGGGCCGTGGGGTGCATTCAGGCGGGTACCGGGTCACACCCGGTCGACGATCCCCACCTTTCCCTCGGCGCGGGCGCAGTGCGCCCCGCAGTAGAACTTGCCGTCGGCCTCCACGCCCTGGCCGATGATCTGCACCCGGCAGTGCTCGCAGATGGGGGCCATCCGGTGGATCGCACAGGAGAAGCAGTCGAAGACGTGCACCGCGCCCTGGGCGTGGACCTCGAAGGTCATTCCGTAGTCGTTGCCGCAAACTTCGCATTTCGCCATGCGCCACAGGGTGAGCCGTCACCGTCCGCGCGGGCGAGCGGCCGCCGGGTGAGTCGTCCGGCAACCACCCGTTCGCACGATGACCGCCGGTTCGGTGGCGCCTTTCGGTGAGGCCTTTCGTGGCGCTTTCGGTGGTGGCTTTCGAGGCGCCGCCCTGCCGTCACGCGTCGGCCGGCTCGACATCCCGCAGCAGCTGCCCGAACGCGGCCTCGTCGACGATCGGCGTACCGAACTGCCGCGCCTTGACCACCTTGGACGTGCCCGAGTCGGGGTCGTTGGTCACCAGCAGGCTGGTCAGCCGGGAGATGCCGGACGCCACGTGCAGCCCGGCCTCGGTGGCCCGGTCCTCCAGCAGCTCGCGGTCGACGGAGGTGTCCCCCGAGAACGCCACCCGCATGCCCTGTTTGAGGCGTTTGCCGTCTTCATAGCGACCCGGGTTGGGATAGGGGCATGCGGGCTTCTTACGGGAGGGGCGCCAACTGCTCGGCCGGTAGCCGCCGTAGCCCCCGTATCCGCCGGACGACTGCCGGGGAACCGGACGGTCCGACCACTCCGTCAGCGGCCGGCACTCCAGCAGCGGCAGCCGGACGCCGCCCGCCGCCGCGGCCCGCAGGCTCGGCCGGAACGCCTCCGCCAGCACGCGCGCGTCGTCCAGCGCGTGGTGCGCCCGCTGCTGTACGACGCCGTAGTGCGCCGCCAGCGACTCCAGCTTGAAGTTGGGCAGCGGCAGGCCCAGCTCCTTCGACAGCGCGATGGTGCACATCCGCTGACGCACCGGCGCCTCGCGCTCCGCGCGCGCGTACTCCCGCGCGATCATCTGCCAGTCGAAGACGGCGTTGTGCGCGACCAGCACCCGGCCGTCCAGCCGGGCCGCGAACTCCTCGGCGATGTCCGCGAAGAGCGGCGCCCCTTCGAGTACCTCGCTCGTCAGACCGTGTATCCACACCGGCCCCGGGTCGCGCTCCGGGTTGACCAGCGTGTACCAGTGGTCCTCGACCTCGCCGCGCTCGTCCAGCCGGTAGACGGCCGCCGAGATGATCCGGTCGTCCCGGGCCAGGCCGGTGGTCTCCACGTCAACGACCGCGTATCCCTTCGGATACGCGGCCGGCCACTGACTGGGGGAGGACACTGCGGTCGCACGGTCTTCGAGCATGGTCATTGAGGATACGGGCCGCGACTGACAGCGTGGTCCCGCAGGTGCCCGGGGCTCCGCCGGTTTGCCGCCCAGCCGCTCGGCCGTCGCACGCACGTGTGCTGCCCGCTGTCCACCCGCCCAGCAGTCTCGGCCATCTGAAAGGCACAGGTTCAGGGGTGCCGCGGTCCCGGGCCGTGAACTCGCCCGGCCGCAGGGCACAGCACGCTTGGCCACGGGCCCACCCGGCCGCAGGCCGCAGCGCGCTTGGCTGTGAGCCCCCGGCCGCAGGCTCGCGGCGCCGTTTGGCCGCCGGGCCGCATGCCGGCAGCGCGTTCGGCCGCGAACTGGCCCGGCTGCAAGGCCGCGCAGGTGCAGGCTCGCCCTGCGTTTACCCCCGAACTGACCCAGCTGCAGGCTGGCAGCGCGTTTGGCCGCAGCCCGCCCGGTCGCAGGCCCGCTCGGTTGCGAGCCCGCCAGGCCGCAGGCCCGCAGCACGTTTGGCTGTAGGCTCGCCAGTCGCTCGGACCTCGTGCGTGTACGGCGGGCGCTGGCGTTCGTCGGAGACTCGCGCGCGGCGGCGGCACGCCGATGGGCGGCTCGAAGTCTCCGCCACGCGTGCGCGCTTGTTCCTGTCTCTCAGCCGCCCGAGTCGGCCCGGTCGGCGGGCAGGGCCGGTGCCCACGGTGACCGCACCAGCGCTCGTACGACCGTCACGAACAGCCGCTCGGTGTCCACCGGGAGGGCCGGCGCACGCGCCGGCGCGGGGTCGCCCCCCGGCGGTCTCGGCGCTCCACAGCTCCTGCTCGCCGGGACGCTGCGCCAGGGCGCGCTCGCGGTTGCGCTCCACCAGCACATGCCCGACGACCTGGAACTGCATGGCCCGCACGAACTCGGCCTCCTGCGCCCCGCGCAGCCCGGCGGCGTGCGCCTCGCGCACCAGGACCCGCTGGGCGGGCAGGAACATCCGCTCGGTCAGCTCCCGCTCGTGCACCAGGGCCACCTGACGCGGTGGTCGCGCAGTTGCCGGCGCAGGGCGCGCACGACGCCGACCACGCGCTGCTCGGGTGTGCGCTCGGAGGGGCGGATCTCGCCGAGCTCGGCCACGGTCCGCTCCACGAGGGCGTCGAGCAGGGCCTCACGCCCGCCGACATGCCAGTAGATCGACGTCACCGCGGTGCCCAGCTCCGCGGCCGGCCCCGCATGGTGAGCGCGTCCGGCCCGTGCCGCTTCACCAGTCCGGCGGCGGTGTCCAGCACCGCCTCCCGGGTCAGCGCACTCCTCGCCCGCTCGCCATGCCCCCTCCCAATTCCCGTCCACTGCCGCGTCTTTACCCCACGCGAAGTCTGCTGTGACCGAGTTACATGTGACGAGCCGTCAGGAATTCCAACCCGCCAGACGAAGGGCGGTACGGCGTATGGCACGCGTACGGTACGGCGCACGGACCGAGCGGGAGATCGCCCCGATCTGGGCCGCGTGCGCGGAACTCGGCGTCCCGTCAACCGCCGCGCCGGCTCGGCCTCCCCGCCGTTCGGCGAGGAACCGGCCGCCCGCGCGGTGTTCATGGTGGAGGCGACCTGGTTCTCCCACCGCGCCCTGTGGCATCTGGTCTTCGGCGGCGCCTTCCGCCGGCACACCGAGCTGAGACTGGTCCCGACCGAGCGGGGCTCCGGCTGTATCCCCGGGGTGCTCGGCATGCTGGACCACTATCACGGCCGCCTGGTCTCGGCGGCCACGAAGGCCGGCACCGCCGAGGCCAAGTTCGGCACCGGACTCGCCGAGGGCAGGGGCGCGCCGCCCTCCCGGGTGTGGCGGGACAACTGCTTCGCCGGCGCCAGCTTCATGCGCCCGCACGAGGTGCCGCTGTGGGACCGCATCGGCGTCGACAAGATCATGTGGGGCAGTGACTACCCGCACGACGAGGGCACCCATCCCTACACCCGCGAGGCCCTGCGCGTCGCCTACGCGGGCGTGCCGCGTGAGGAGGTCGCGGGCCATGCTCGGCGGCAACACGGCCCGCGTCTACGGCTTCGGCATCGCCCTGCTCGACACCGCCGCGGCGAAGGCGGAGCCCACGGCGGCGGAGGTCGCCGAGCCACTGACCCGGCCTCCGGCGGACGCGACCAGCCCGGTGGTCGCTCGGGGAGCCTCACTGCGGGTGTGGTGATGTGGAGGTGGCAGCCCAGGAGTGCGATCCTCCCTGCTGTGACGGATCCCACCCACGAAGAGGCCCACGGGGGCGCGCTCGGCTCGCGGCTGAACTGGCTGCGGGCCGCCGTGCTCGGCGCGAACGACGGCATCGTCTCCACCGCGGGCATCGTCGTCGGCGTGGCAGGCGCCACCCAGAGCCGGTCCGCCCTGCTCACCGCCGGACTGGCCGGCCTGCTCGCCGGGTCGATGTCCATGGCCGCCGGCGAGTACGTCTCCGTCTCCACCCAGCGCGACTCGGAGATGGCCGCGCTGGCCGTGGAGAAGCGGGAACTGCGGGAGCAGCCGGAGGCCGAGCTGCAAGAGCTGACCACGCTGCTGGAGGAACGCGGACTGTCCCGCGAGGTGGCCCGCGAGGCCGCCGAACAGCTCACCGCGCGGGACCCGCTCAAGGCCCACGCGCGCGTGGAGCTCGGTATCGACCCGGAGGAGCTGACCAACCCCTGGCACGCCGCCTGGGCGAGCTTCCTGGCCTTCACGGTGGGCGCGCTGCTGCCGCTGCTGGCCATCGTCCTGCCCCCGGCGGGCTGGCGGCTGGGTGTGACGGTGGTCTCCGTCCTGGCCGCGCTCGTCCTCACCGGCTGGAAAAGCGCCAGGCTCGGCGCGGCGGACCCGAGACGCGCGGTGCTGCGCAACGTGGTGGGCGGGGCGCTGGCGATGGGGGTCACCTACGCGGCGGGCAGCCTGCTGGGCGCGGCGGGCGTCTGACACGCGGGCCGAGGACCCTGAGCGCGCAGACCGGCCCGGCGACGGCGTACCGTGAGGTGCGCTCGACCACCCCCTGAGCGCCCCGCACCGACCCGCACGAGAAGGACCCTCGCCATGCGCGCCACCACCATTCACGCCCCGTTCGACATGCGCGTGGAGGACGTCCCCGAGCCCGTGGCGCAGCTGCCCACCGACGCCGTGGTACGGGTGCTGCGCGCCTGCATCTGCGGCAGCGACCTGTGGGCCTACCGGGGCGAGGCGGCCCGGCAGCCGGGGCAGCGCATCGGGCACGAGTTCCTCGGCATCGTCGAGGAGACCGGTTCCGAGGTGAGCACCGTCCGGCGCGGTGACCTGGTGGTCGCGCCGTTCATGTGGTCCGACGGCGTCTGCGACTACTGCCGCGAGGGCCTGACGACGTCCTGCGAGCACGGCGGCTTCTGGGGCTCCGTCGGCTACGACGGCGGCCAGGGCGAGGCCGTGCGCGTGCCGTTCGCCGACGGCACCCTCGTCCAGCTGCCGAAGGACGCGGCCTCCGACGACCGTCTGCTGTCCGCGCTGCTGACCCTCTCCGACGTCCTCGGCACCGGCCACCACGCCGCCCTCGGCGCGGGCGCCCGCCCCGGCGCCACGGTCGCCGTGGTCGGTGACGGCGCGGTCGGCCTGTGCGCGGTCCTGGCCGCCAAGCGGCTGGGCGCCGAGCGGATCATCGCGCTCGGCCGGCACGAGGTCCGCACCGACATCGCGCGCCGCTTCGGGGCCACCGACATCGTCGCCGAGCGCGGGGAAGCCGCCGTCGAGGCCGTCCGTGAACTCACCCGCGGCCAGGGCGCGCACGCCGTGGTCGAGGCCGTCGGCACGGAACAGTCCATGCGTACGGCGGTCAACATCACCCGCGACGGCGGCGCGATCGGCTTCGTGGGCGTGCCGCACGGCAGCGGCACCGGCCTCGACCTCGGCGTCATGTTCGACCGGAACATCGCCCTGCGCGGCGGCGTCGCCCCGGTCCGCGCCTACATCCCGGACCTGCTCCCCGACGTCCTCGACGGCACGATCGACCCCTCGCCGGTGTTCGACATGACGGTGGACATCGAGGGCGTGCCCGGGGGCTACAAGGCGATGGACCAGCGCACCGCTCTCAAGGTTCTGGTCACCAACGACCGCTGACCCGCTAACTCCAGCGGATCGGCAGCGGCAGCGCCGTGAGCAGGCCCGAGACCGCGACGACCGCGCCCAGGGCGATCACCTCGGCCCGCGCGGGCGCGTACGCGGTCAGCGGGGCGGCGGCGCGGCGCAGCCGGATCCGCGCCCAAAGGGCGAGCAGCGCGACGGCGGCGACCAGGACGACCTTGGCCAGCAGGGTGCGGCCGTACGCCGTCGTCGTCAGCTGGTCCACGATCGTGGCCGGCGGCATGCGGCGCAGCGCACTGCACACGCCGGTCGCGGTGATGGCGGCGAGCAGGACGGCCGCCACGCGCGCGTAGAGGCCGAGCAGCGCGGTCCCGGCCGGATCGCCGTGCCACAGCCGGATCAGCCGCAGGGCGTGCGGCAGACCGCCGGCCCACAGCGCCGCGCACGTCAGGTGCACCAGCGTCAGCCCCGAGCCGATCAGCGGGCTGGGCTCGGTCGTGGGGTGGGCGCGCAGCGCCTCCGCGACCACCACCGCGGCCAGCGGCCAGACCTGGGCCGCCGGGCGCCTGAGGAACGCGCACAGGGCCGCCAGTAGAAAGGCGTTGACCTCCAGCAGGGCCAGCCGGCCATCGCGGGAGCCGTACAGGCCGCCGACGTCGATCTGGGCGAGGCGGTGCGGGACCAGATTGCCGGCGGACACCACCGAGGCGAGCGCCAGCGCGGCGACGAACCCGGCGGCTGTCGCGAACGGCGCCCAGCTGCGCGGCCGTTCGGGCGGGACACCGGGCAGGTGCCGGGCGAGCCGGTGCACGAACAGCTCGCCGAGGGGCACGCTCAGCGCGGTGAACAGCACCGTGCGCAGCAGCCCGATGCCACCGACCCCCGGCGCGGCGGCCTCCCCGGTGCCGTGCAGCGCCGCGGACGGCCCGAGCAGGGGGATCAGGGCGCCCAGCGCCACCAGTATCAGGAGGGCGGCGGCCCGGCCGGTGCCGGACCGCCGCCCCGGGCCCTCCTCGTCGGTCGCCTCGGCGGTCGGTCGTATCAAGCTCACCCCGCGATCTTCGCCAGCCGCCGCAGAACCGGGCAAGTCCCGGAAAACAACTGGCAGTACGGAATTCCACGCATACATACGTTTCCGGCCGCCCGCGCGCTCACCCGTTTCCGGCCGCCCGCGCGCTCACCGCCAGCGGGCGCTGTCCGACCCCCACGGCACCGGCGGCCGCGCCCAGTCGGCGGGGCCGCCCGCGAAGGACACCGGCGGCCGCGCGTGCCGCAGCCGGCCGAGCGGGCCGTCCGTCTCGGCCAGCCAGGCGTCCGGGCCCTCGTACGGCGCACCCGTCGCCGCGGTCGGCCGGATTTCGTCGGTCAGCCAGCGCGCGGTGCGGGCCAGTGCCAGTCGCACGAGGCGGCCGCCCCCGTCGTACGACTGCTCGGTCAGCGCCCGCAGGACGGCCGCCGCCAGGAGATAACCGGTGCCGTGGTCCAGTGCCTGCGCGGGCAGTGCCCCGGGCTGCTCGGCCGAGCCCTCGGTCGCGGCGATGCCGGTCGCGACCTGCACCAGGCTGTCGAAGCCGCGCCGCCCGCCCCAGGGGCCGTACGCGCCCCACGCCGAGATCTGCGCCACGACCAGTCCGGGCCGGCGCGCGACCAATGCCTGCGGCGAGAGCCCGAACCGGTCGAGGGCACCCGGCCGGTAGCCGGTGACAACGACGTCGGCCGCGGCCAGCAGCTCCTCGAAGGTGTCGCGGTCGGCGGTGAGGTCGAGCGTCGCCGACCGCTTCCCGAAGCCCGTGTCGGCGTGCTGGTCGGGGAGTTCGGGCAGCCAGAGGGCGTCCACGCGGAGCACGTCCGCGCCGAGCAGGGCGAGGGTGCGGGTGGCGACCGGGCCGGCGAGGACCCGGGTCAGGTCCAGCACGCGCAATCCGGCGGCGGGCAGCAGGGGAGTGGTGGCGGGATCGAGCGGGGCCAGCACGCGCGCGTGCGTGGAGTCGAGGCGCTCGCGCTCGACCAGCGGGCGTGCGGCCACCTCGGTGGCCTGCTCGGTGGCGGCCCACTCCTTCGGGGCGCGCAGGGCCACGGCGAGGCCGCCGGCGCCGTACACCGCCTCCTCGACCTCCAGCGCGGACCGCTCGGCGAGCCGGCCGGCCACCGTCTCCGGCGAGGCGTCCGCCGGCAGGCCGAGCGCCCCGAGCAACGGGGCCCGGTGATGCGGATAGTTGGCGTGGGTGCGCACCCAGCCGTCGGCCGTCCGCCAGAACCGCGACAGCGGCGCGAAGGCGACCGGTGCCCGCCCGTCGACCAGCAGGTGCCGTTCACTGTGGAAGGCGGTCGCCACGGCGCCGTCGTCGACCCGGACGGCGGGCACCTCGGCGAGCCCGGCGCGTCGGGCCGTCAGTTCGGCGGCGGCCAGCGCACAGGAGCCGACACAGGCACGGGCGAGCTCCCGTACGGGAAGGCGCGCCTCGAGCGCGCCCTCCCGCACCACGGTGGTGAGCCGTGCGAGTTGGGCGGGATCGCCACCCAGTGCGGACCATGCGGACTTGATACCAGTCATGACTGCACTATGCAGTATTGACTGAATCAATATATGGGCGGACCGCTCTACTCGGTCACCGCGGCCAGCGCATCCGCCGTACCGAAGCCGTAGAAGCCGTTGTAGTTCTTCGCCCCCTCGCACACCGCGTCGACCTTGCCGTCACCGTTGATGTCGTACGGGTCCGTGCACGGCGTGGCGTCGGCCTCCGCGTACAGCAGCGCCTTGACCAGGGAGGCCGGGGCATGTGGATGGGTTGACTTGATCAATGCGGCAACACCCACGACATGCGGCGTCGCCATCGACGTACCGGCCATGTAGCCCCACCTGCCGCCCGGCAGCGGGCCCAGGATGAGACCGCTGGTCGCCGGGGGCTCCGGCTTCTGGTAGGCGGTCGAGTCGCCGCCGGGTGCGGCGATGTCGATCACACCGAGGCCGTAGTTGGAGAAGGACGACTTCAGGCCCTTCGCTCCCGTCGCCGCGACCGTCACGACACCCGGCAGCTGGGTCGGTATGTCGTAGCAGGTGTGCGGGTCGATCACGCGGTCCGACGCGGTGCCGTCGTTCGGGGAGACCGGGTCGGTGATCGAGTCGGACGCGAGGTCGTAGTTCTCGTTGCCGGCCGCGGCGACGTTGACCGTGCCCTTCTTCTCCGCGTACTGCGAGGCCCGCGTGATCGCGTCGACCAGCGCCTTCTGGTCCGGATCGGTGGTGCAGTTGAAGTACCACGGGTCGGTGTAATAGCTGTTGTTGGTCACGTCGACGTGGTGCTCGGCCGCCCACACGAAGCCGCAGACCACGGCCTCGGTGTAGAAGTACCCCTTCGGGTTGGCGACCTTGATGCCGGCCACCTTGACGCCCGGCGCCACGCCCGTGATGCCGACGCCGTTCTTCGCACCCGCGATCTCACCCGCCACGTGCGTACCGTGCGGGCTCTCCGACGTGCTCGGCCGCCAGGCGCCGTCCGTGGTGTCGGGCTTGCCGGACACGCAGTTGGCGGAGGCGGCCCGGTCGAAGTTGGGCGCGATGTCCGGGTGGGTGTCGTCCACGCCGGTGTCGATGACCGCGACCGTGACGTCCGGACTGCCCAGCGTCTTCTCGTGCGCCTTGTCCGCCTTGATGGCCGGCAGGTCCCACTGCAGCGGCTCCAGTGGGTCCTGTCCCGCCGCCGCCTCGGCACCGGCCTCGGCGACCTGCTCGGCGCCGAGCACCTTCGGTGTGCCGACGTCGGTGGTGGACTGGGCGGGCAGCGGCGCGTTGCGCGTGGCACCGGCCGAGTCCACCCCGCGCACCGTGCGGATCTCCTTGGCGAAGTCCGGGTTGGCGGAGTGGACGACGATCACGCCGATCTGGTCGTACGCGATCACCACCGAACCTCCGGCTCCGGTGACCGCCTGCTGCACGTGCGCCGAGACACCGTTCCCGGGGCGGACGTTGACGACATAGCTGAGCATGGGCCCGTCGGCGGTGGCCGCCGGGGTGTTGTCCGCCGCGGACGCGGTGACGTTCGGCAGGAACGCCAGGGCCGTGGCCAGGGCCATCCCGGCCGGGATCGCGAGGGCGCGGCGGAAGCGCGGCTTGGGCGCTGTCATGGGTCAGTTCTCTCCAGTTCGTTCGCGGTACGAGCGTGCCGTGCGGGAAGTCCGCGCGGAGCGCGGCGACTTGACCGGCTACTTGACTGCGCGCAGCGCGTCGACGACGCCGAAGCCGTAGAAGCCGTTGACGTCCTTGCCGCCGACGCAGGTCGCGTCCACGACCCCGTCACCGTCGCCGTCGTAGGGCTCGCTCGGGCAGCCCGGGTTGTCCGCCTCGGCCTTCAGCAGGGCCTGCAGCTGGGCCGGAGTGGCGTCCGGATGGGCCGACTTCAGCAGCGCGGCCACCGCGGCCACGTGCGGGGAGGCCATCGAGGTGCCCTGGAGGAAGCCGTACTGGTCGTTCGGCAGGGTGGACAGGATGCGGCCGTTCTTCGACGGCGTGTCCGGGATCTGGTACTTGTCGCCGCCCGGTCCCGCCACGTCGATCACGCCCTGGCCGTAGCTGGAGTAGTACGACTTGGCGCCCTTCACGCCCACCGCGCTCACCGTCACCACACCGGGCAGCTGGGTCGGCACGTCGAAGCACTTGTGGGGGTCGACCGTGCGGGTCGTGGTCGTCGAGTCGTCGGGACTGGAGTCGTCCACGAGCGCGTGTGAGTCGAGATCGTCGTTGGAGTTGCCCGCGGAGGCCACATTGAGTGTGCCCTTGCGCTGTGCATACAGCTGGGCCCTGTTGACCGCGTCAACGATGGCACGTTGATCCGGATCGTCCATGCAGTTGTACAGCCACGGATCAACGTAGTAGCTGTTGTTGGTGACCTGGATGCCGTGATCGGCGGCGAACACGAAGGCGCAGACCACGCTCTCCGGGTAGAACAGCTGTGTCGAGTCCGGCTGGGCCACCGTGATGCTCGCGACCTTCACGCCCGGCGCCACACCCGCCACGCCTATGCCGTTTCGGGCCGCGGCTATCTCGCCGGCCACATGGGTGCCGTGGTAGTGGGCGGCGTCCGCCGGGCGCCACGCGCCGTAGGTCGTGTCCGCCTTGCCGCTCACGCAGTTCGCCGACTGGGAGGCGGAGAAGTTCGGGGCGATGTCCGGGTGGGTGTCGTCCACGCCCGTGTCGATGACACCGACGGTCACGCTGCTGCTGCCCGGGTTGATCCGCGCGGCCCGGTCGGCGCCGATCGCCCGCAGGTCCCACTGGTCCGCCTCGAGCGGCTCCTGACCCGGGGCCGCGGCCTGGGTGAGCTTCGCGGCGTCCGCCTTCGACAGGACCTGTACCGCGCCCTCGTCGGTCGTCCCCGCGGCACTCAGCGGCGCGGTACGCGTGGCGCCCGCCGAGTCCACGCCGCCGACCGCGCGCATCCGCGCGGCGAAGTCCGGGTTCGCGGAGTGGGCGACGAGCACGCCGATCTCGTCGTAACTGGCCACGACCGAGCCGCCGTTGCGCAGGATCTCCCGCTGCACGGACTCGATCGTTCGGTGATCCGTGCGGGTGTTGACCACGTACGCGAGGCTCGGTCCGTCGTCCGCCACCCGCGCCGCCCTGGCCGCTTCGGGCGCCGCGGAGGCCGCCGTCGGCAGGAAGCCGAGCGAGGCGGTCAGCGACAGCACGACGGGCACGGCGAGCGCGAGCCGGCGTCTGGAACGCAGATGAACCATGGGATCTCCACATCATCCGGGTACGAAACCGCCCGAGTCACAGGTGGTGCTCGGGCAGGTACATGGCGGGTGGTGCAGGCAGAAGCTATCTCCACGGCTCACCGATCAGCAATGACTTGGCAATGGCTCAACAAGACCGCTTGCGAAACAACTCATAGGACTTGAACCGGTTCTCGCGTGGCGCCGTGGACCTTGGCAGGGAGCGTCAGCACGATCAAGCTCCCCGTCGTCATTGCTTCCGCAACGCGAGGAGACTCCGTGGCCACCGAGACACCGCCCCCCGCCACACCGGGGGCCCCACTTCCCTCGACCGAGGAGTT
This sequence comes from Streptomyces sp. NPDC052107, assembly GCF_040680215.1. Lineage (NCBI taxonomy): Bacteria > Bacillati > Actinomycetota > Actinomycetes > Kitasatosporales > Streptomycetaceae > Streptomyces > Streptomyces sp. NPDC052107. Next base: position 33,256 of record NZ_JBFAWG010000012.1, on the reverse strand, counting down.
CGCCGAGGTGCAGCAGAGCGCGGAGTTCGGTGAACTGCGCCGCGCCCACCGCTCGTTCGCCTTCCCGCTGGCCGTCGCCTTCACCGCCTGGTACCTGCTGTACGTGCTGCTCTCCAACTACGCGGACGGCTTCATGGGCACCAAGGTGGCCGGCAACGTCAACGTGGCCCTCGTCCTGGGCCTCGCCCAGTTCCTCACCACCTTCCTCATCGCCTGGTGGTACGCACGGCACGCCGCCACCAAGCTCGACCCCAAGGCGGCGGCAATCAAGTCCCGGATGGAGGGCGGCGCATGAGTCTCGCGATCACGCTGGCCGCCGGCGAGGCGAGCCAGCACCGAACGCTGATCATCACCCTGTTCGCGGTGTTCGTCGCCGCGACCCTCGTCATCACCATCTGGGCGGGCCGCCAGACCAGGAACGCCGCCGACTTCTACGCCGGCGGACGCCAGTTCACCGGCTTCCAGAACGGCCTCGCCGTCTCCGGCGACTACATGTCCGCCGCGTCCTTCCTCGGTATCGCCGGCGCCATCGCCCTGTTCGGCTACGACGGCTTCCTGTACTCCATCGGCTTCCTCGTCGCCTGGCTCGTCGCCCTGCTCCTGGTCGCCGAGCCCTTGCGCAACTCCGGCCGCTACACCATGGGTGACGTGCTGGCGTACCGCATGCGCCAGCGCCCGGTCCGCACGGCCGCCGGCACCTCCACCATCGTGGTCTCGATCTTCTACCTGCTGGCCCAGATGGCGGGCGCGGGCGTCCTCGTCTCGCTCCTGCTCGGCATCACCAGCGACGGTGGCAAGATCGGCATCGTCGCCCTGGTCGGCCTCCTGATGATCGTCTACGTCACCATCGGCGGCATGAAGGGCACCACGTGGGTCCAGATGGTCAAGGCGGTGCTGCTGATCGCCGGCGCCGTGCTGCTGACCTTCCTGGTCCTGCTGAAGTTCCACTTCAACATCTCCGACCTGCTCGGCAAGGCCGCCGACAACAGCGGCAAGGGCTCGGCGTTCCTGGAGCCCGGTCTGAAGTACGGCGCCACGGGCACCACCAAGCTGGACTTCATCTCGCTCGGCCTCGCCCTGGTCCTCGGCACCGCGGGCCTGCCGCACATCCTGATCCGCTTCTACACGGTCCCGACCGCAAAGGCCGCCCGTAAGTCGGTCATCTGGGCGATCGGCCTGATCGGCGCCTTCTACCTGATGACCCTCGCCCTCGGCTTCGGTGCCGCCGCGCTGATCAAACCGGACGAGATCATCGCCTCCAACAAGGCGGGCAACACCGCGGCGCCCCTCTTGGCGCTGCATCTGGGCGGCGTCGACTCGAACTGGGGCGCGATCCTGCTCGCCACCATCTCGGCCGTCGCCTTCGCAACGATCCTGGCGGTCGTCGCGGGCCTCACCTTGGCCTCGTCGTCCTCCTTCGCCCACGACATCTACGCCAACGTCATCAAGAAGGGGCAGGCCACGGAGAAGCAGGAGGTCGGCGCGGCCCGCTGGGCGACCGTCGGCATCGGCGCGGTCTCGATCGTCCTCGGCGCCCTGGCCCGCGACCTGAACGTGGCCGGTCTGGTCGCCCTCGCCTTCGCGGTCGCGGCCTCCGCCAATCTGCCGACCATCCTCTACAGCCTGTTCTGGAAGCGGTTCACCACCTCGGGCGCCCTGTGGTCGATCTACGGCGGCCTGGTCACCGCGGTTGGCCTGGTGCTCTTCTCCCCGGTGGTCTCCGGCAGCCCGGCCTCGATGTTCCCCGATGTCGACTTCCACTGGTTCCCGCTGGAGAACCCCGGCATCATCTCCATCCCGGTCGGGTTCCTGCTCGGCGTCGTGGGCACCCTGCTGTCCAAGGAGGTCCCGGACGCCGGCAAGTACGCCGAACTGGAGGTGCGGTCCCTGACCGGCACCGGAGCGCACTGACGTTCGTACGACGGCCGCGTCGTGACGGGACTGTATGGTCCTACGACGCGGCCGTGTCGTACCTCGTCGGATCGGGCCGCTGTCGTTGTCAGTGGCGTCACGTACGCTCGCAGGTGACGGAAAATAAGTGATCCGGGATTGAGGGAGGGGCCCCACGTGCTCATCGACACCTACGGCCGGGTGGCCACCGACCTGAGGGTCTCGCTGACCGACCGCTGCAATCTGCGCTGCACGTACTGCATGCCCGAGGAGGGTCTGCAGTGGCTGGCCAAGCCCGATCTGCTCACCGACGACGAGATCGTCCGCCTCGTCGACATCGCCGTGCGCATGCTCGGCATCGAGGAGGTCCGCTTCACCGGCGGCGAGCCCCTGCTGCGCCCCGGCCTGGTCGGCATCGTCGAGCGCGTCGCGGCCCTCTCCCCCCGTCCGCAGATGTCCCTCACCACCAACGGCATCGGCCTCAAGCGCACCGCGACCGCCCTGAAGGCCGCCGGCCTGGACCGGGTCAACGTCTCCCTGGACACCCTCCGCCCCGACGTCTTCAAGGCCCTGACCCGCCGCGACCGCCACAAGGACGTCCTCGAAGGCCTCGAAGCCGCCCGCGAGGCCGGCCTGACCCCCGTCAAGGTCAACTCGGTCCTGATGCCGGGCCTGAACGACGACGAGGCCCCCGACCTGCTGGCCTGGGCCGTGGAGCACGACTACGAACTGCGGTTCATCGAGCAGATGCCGCTGGACGCCCAGCACGGCTGGAAGCGCGAGGGCATGGTCACCGCCGGAGACATCCTGACCTCCCTGCGCACCCGCTTCGACCTCGCCCCCGAGGGTGCCGACGCGCGCGGCTCGGCCCCGGCGGAGCGCTGGCTGGTGAACGGCGGCCCGCACCGGGTCGGCGTCATCGCCTCGGTCACCCGACCCTTCTGCGCGGCCTGCGACCGCACCCGCCTCACGGCCGACGGCCAGATACGCACCTGTCTCTTCGCGACGGAGGAGACGGACCTGCGCGCAGCTCTCCGCAGCGATGCCCCCGACGAGGAGATCGCCCGCATCTGGAACCTGGCGATGTGGGGGAAGAAGGCCGGAGCGGGACTGGACGACCCGTCGTTCGTGCAGCCGGACCGACCGATGTCGGCGATCGGCGGTTAGTCCCCCTCGGGATCCCGCCAGTCGGCGAACCTCACGACGTCCTTCAGGAAACCTCGCACTCCGAGGAACTGCGAAAGATGCTCGCGATGCTCCTCGCACGCGAGCCATGTCTTGCGCCGCTCCGGCGTGTGGATCTTCGGGTTGTTCCACGCAAGCACCCACACGGCAGCGGCACGGCAGCCCTTGGCGGAGCAGATCGGGGTCTCGTCACTCACAGGTTCGTCTCGGGTTCGTCGTACAGAAAGGGTCCCGAACAAGGCGACGCCGAGCAGCCACGGGGGGAGCTGCCCGGCGTCGGTCCGTCGCTCCGACGGGGGATGCGGAGCGCGTACGCAGTATGTCACGGCTACCCCGTCGCCCGGCACTGCAACTGCACGATTGATCTGAGCTTTTCTTGAGCTTGACGGGCGGCGTCGTTCCGCTTCCGGCCCATCCCTCTCGGTCACGCGGGGCCGGGCCGCTCACCATGTGCCCCCGTCGGATGAGCCGCCGCGTCCTCCGGGGCGGATCCCGCCTGCGCCTCCTCCGCCCGCGGCGGCGTGATCATAGGCCGCATCGGCGTGGTGACGAACGTCGAGGGAAGGGACGGCGGCCGCTCCCGGCCGGCGTTCGCGATCACTACGGCGACATAGGGGAGCAGCGCTCCGGCCACGAGCGCCACGACAGCGACGTACCGCTCGACGTTCCACAGGGAGACCGCGAGGATCACCGACACCGTGCGGATCGTCATCGAGATGACGTACCTGCGCTGTCGGCCCCGTATGTCCTCGGCGAGTCCCGTCCGGGCTCCGGTGATCCGGAACACCTGGACGTTGCCGCCGTGCTGTTTCCGCATCACATTCCACCATCCGCCCGTATCGGCTCCCGGCCTTTTACGTTACGCCGCGGCTGCGCCGCCCACGAGACCGGGTCGCCCACTGCCTGCGGTAACGCCACCGGTCCTGCCGCGCGCGGGTGAACCCGACATGCGCCGTACGGCCCACCGACCCACACTGGCCCTAATGCTCACGTCGAGCCGTACAAGGAGGCAGCCATGGGCTGGTTGTGGGCGATCATCGTGGGATTCGTACTGGGCTTGATAGCCAAGGCGATCATCCCGGGCAAGCAGCACAGTCCCCTCTGGCTGACCACCATCTGCGGCATACTCGGCGCCATCGTGGGCAACGCGGTCGCCCGGGCCGTCGGCGTGGCGGCCACCCGCGGCATCGACTGGACCCGGCACATCTTCCAGCTGGTGGCCGCGATCATCATCGTCGCGGCCGTGGACGCCCTCTACATGGCGACGCTGGGGAAGAGAAAGCAGGAGAGGGTCGGGGCTTGAAGACTCGCTGAGTGACGTCCCGAAAGGGGCGCGGGGCTGTATCGACATGCGGCTCCGCCGCGCGGGCGCGACAAGCCACGACGAAGCCGCAGCCCGCTGCACAACAACCCACGCCCCCACGGCGCTAAGCGGAAACAACCTCCACCGCGGCAAGGTTCTTCTTCCCCCGCCGCAGCACCAGCCACCGCCCGTCCAGCAGATCCTCCTTCGCCGGGACGGCGTCCTCGGAGGCGACCTTCACGTTGTTCACGTAGGCCCCGCCCTCCTTCACCGTCCGCCGCGCAGCGGACTTGCTGGCGACGAGCCCGACCTCGGCGAACAGGTCGACCACCGGCCCGAGCTCCGCGACCTGGATGTGCGGCACCTCGGACAGCGCCGCCGCCAGCGTCCGACCGTCCAGCTCCGCCAGCTCGCCCTGCCCGAACAGGGCGCGCGACGCGGCGATCACCGCGGCCGTCTGGTCCGCGCCGTGCACCAGCGTCGTCAGCTCCTCGGCGAGCGCGCGCTGTGCGGCCCGGGCCTGCGGCCGCTCCTCCGTCTGCTGCTCCAGCTCCTGAAGCTCCTCGCGGGACTTGAAGGACAGGATGCGCATGTACTTGGAGATGTCCCGGTCGTCCACGTTCAGCCAGAACTGGTAGAACGCGTATGGCGTCGTCATCTCGGGGTCGAGCCAGACCGCGCCGCCCTCGGTCTTGCCGAACTTGGTGCCGTCGGCCTTGGTCATCAGCGGGGTCGCCAGCGCGTGCACCTCGGCACCGGGCTCCAGTTTGTGGATCAGGTCCAGGCCGGCCGTGAGGTTGCCCCACTGGTCGCTGCCGCCCTGCTGAAGCGTGCAGCCGTAGCGCCGGTGAAGCTGCAGGAAGTCCATGCCCTGCAGGATCTGGTAGCTGAACTCGGTGTAGCTGATGCCCTGGTCGGACTCCAGGCGGCGGGCCACGGAGTCCTTCGTCAGCATCTTGTTGACGCGGAAGTGCTTGCCGATGTCCCGCAGGAACTCGATCGCGGAGAGACCCGCGGTCCAGTCGAGGTTGTTCACCATGACCGCCGCGTTCTCGCCCTCGAAGTCCAGGAACGGCTCGATCTGGGCGCGCAGCCTGCCGACCCAGCCGGCCACCGTCTCCGGGTCGTTCAGCGTGCGCTCCGCCGTCGGGCGCGGGTCGCCGATCAGCCCCGTCGCGCCGCCGACCAGCGCCAGCGGCCGGTGTCCGGCCTGCTGGAGCCGGCGCACGGTGAGCACCTGCACCAGGTGCCCGACGTGCAGTGACGGCGCGGTCGGGTCGAAACCGCAATAGAACGTGACGGGACCGTCCGCGAGCGCCTTGCGCAAAGCGTCCTCGTCGGTGGACAGGGCGAACAGCCCACGCCACTTCAGCTCGTCGACGATGTCCGTCACGGTTCTCGTGTCTCCTCGGTGATCTTCGGGCGGTCGGGCGACACCCGACCACGAACGCCTACGAGGTTATACGCCCTGACTGACAGAGCTCATGTTGAAATCCGGGATCCGCAGCGCGGGCATCGCGGCCCGGGTGAACCAGTCGCTCCACTCGCGCGGCAGCGTCTTCTCCGTACGGCCCGCCTCCGTGGCCCGCCGCAGCAGGTCCACCGGCGACTCGTTGAACCGGAAGTTGTTGACCTGCCCGGTCACCTCGCCGTTCTCCACGAGGTAGACGCCGTCCCGGGTCAGACCGGTGAGCAGCAGCGTGGCCGGGTCGACCTCGCGGATGTACCACAGGCAGGTCAGCAGCAGCCCGCGCTCGGTGCCCGCGACCATGTCCTGGAGCGAGCGGTCGTTCCCGCCGTCCAGGATCAGGTTCCCGAGGACCGGGGCGACCGGCAGCCCGGTCAGGCCCGCGCTGTGCCGGGTGGTCGTCAGGTGCTTGAGCACACCCTCGCCGATCCACTCCGTCGTGTGGGTCGGCAGCCCGTTGTCGAACACGGACTGGTCCCCGCCGGAGGAGTGGGCGACCACGAAGGGCGGGCACTCCAGGCCCGGCTCGTTCGGGTCGCTGCGCAGGGTCAGCGGCAGCTCGGCGAGCTTCTCGCCCACACGCGTGCCGCCGCCCGGCCTGGAGAAGACCGTCCGGCCCTCGGCCGCGTCCCGGCCCGACGCCGACCACAGCTGGTAGATCAGCAGGTCCGCGACGGCCGTGGGCGGCAGCAGCGTCTCGTAGCGGCCGGCGGGCAGCTCCACGCGCCGCTCGGCCCAGCCGAGCCGTACGGCCAGCTCGGCGTCGAGCGCGCCGGGGTCGATGTCCTTGAAGTCCCGTGTGGAGTGGCCGGCCCAGGCCGAGCGCGTGCGGTCGGGCGACTTGGCGTTCAGCTCCAGCGTGCCGGTGGGCTGGTCATGCCTGAGGCGCAGCCCGGTGGACGTGCCCAGGTATGTCGACACCAGCTCGTGGTTGGCGAAGCCGTACAGCTCACGGCCGCCCGCACGCGCGCGTGCGAACGCCTCGCCGAGCGCCGGGGCGAAGTCGGCGAACACCGCGGAGGAGGTCTCGGCGGGCGCGTCCGTGAAGTCCGGCGACTGCGGCACCTCGCCGACCAGCGGCTGCGCGTCCTCGGCGGGCCCGGCACCGCGCGCGGCGGTCTCGGCGGCCCGGACCAGCGGCTCCAGCTCCTGCGCGGTGACCGCCGAGCGCGACACGACACCCGAGGCGGTGCCCTCCTTGCCGTCCACGGTCGCGATCACGGTGAGCGTACGGCCGCGCGTCACGCCGTTCGTGGTCAGGGCGTTGCCCGCCCAGCGCAGGTTGGCGGTGGAGTGCTCGTCGGCGATGACGACACAGCCGTCGGCCCGGGACAGCGCGAGCGCCTGCTCGACGATCTCGTGCGGCTTGTTCGTACGGGCGCTCATCGACCGGCCTCCTGGGTCGTGTTGAGGATGTTGACGGACCTGAAGACGGCGGACGGGCACCCGTGCGACACGGAGGCCACCTGCCCCGGCTGGGCCTTGCCACAGTTGAAGGCGCCGCCCAGGACGTAGGTCTGCGGGCCGCCCTCGGCGGTCATCGAACCCCAGAAGTCGGTCGTGTTCGCCTGGTAGGCCACGTCCTTCAGCTGCCCCGTGATCCGGCCGTTCTCGATCTTGAAGAAGCGCTGCCCGGTGAACTGGAAGTTGTACCGCTGCATGTCGATCGACCAGGACCGGTCGCCGACCACATAGATGCCACGGTCGACACTCCCGATCAGGCCCTCGGTGGACAGCCCCGCCGGGTCCGGCCGCAGCGAGACGTTGGCCATGCGCTGCACCGGCACATGCGCGGGGGAGTCGGCGAACGCGCACCCGTTGGACCGGTCGAACCCGGTGAGCCGGGCGATCCGCCGGTCCAGCTGGTAGCCGACCAGCGTGCCGTCCTTCACCAGGTCCCAGGACTGCGCCTCGACGCCCTCGTCGTCGTACCCGATGGTCGCCAGGCCGTGCTCGGCGGTGCGGTCGCCGGTGACGTTCATCAGCTCGGAGCCGTACTTCAGCTTGCCCAGCTGGTCGAAGGTGGCGAAGGAGGTGCCGGCGTAGGCGGCCTCGTAACCGAGGGCCCGGTCCAGCTCCGTCGCATGCCCGATGGACTCGTGGATGGTCAGCCACAGGTTGGACGGGTCGACCACCAGGTCGTACAGGCCCGGCTCCACGCTCGGCGCGCGCATCTTCTCGGCGAGCAGTTCCGGGATCCGCTCCAGCTCCTCGTCCCAGTCCCAGCCGGTGCCGGTGAGGTACTCCCAGCCCCGCCCGACCGGCGGCGCGAGGGTGCGCATCGAGTCGAACTCGCCGCTGGAATCGTCGACCGACACGGCCGTCAGCTGCGGATGCAGCCGTACCCGCTGCTGGGTCGTCACGGTACCCGCGGTGTCGGCGTAGAACTTGTTCTCGTGCACGGTGAGCAGCGAGGCGTCCACGTGGTTGACGCCGTTCGCGGCCAGCAGCCGGGCGCTCCAGTCCGCCAGTAGCGCGGCCTTCTCCTCGTCCGGCACGGAGAACGGATCGATCTCGTACGACGACACCCACGTGCGGTCCGCGTGTACCGGCTCGTCGGCCAGCTCCACCCGCTCGCCGACCCCCGCTGCCGCGATGACCTGCGCGGACAGCTTGGCCATGGCCACCGCCTGGGAGGCCACCTTGGCGGCCGCGTCCATGGTCAGGTCCACGCCGGAGGCGAAGCCCCACGTACCGCCGTGCACGACCCGCACCGCGTACCCGAGGTCGGTGGTGTCCGACGACCCGGCGGGCTTGGCGTCCCGCAGCCGCCAGGACGCGCTGCGCACCCGCTCGAACCGGAAGTCCGCGTGCTCGGCCCCGAGCGCACGCGCGCGTGCCAGAGCGGCGTCGGCGAGGGACCTTAGCGGAAGCGCCGTGAAGGCTTCGTCGATGGAATGAGGCACGGAGGTCTCCCTGCTGTCGTGGCCTGTCGGATCCGATCATGTCGTGGGAGCGGCCCGGCGGACCACACGTTTCGCACCCGGACGGCGGCGGTTCTGTAGGGATCCGACAGTGACTCCCGCCCGCCACTGTCGGTGCCCGATTGCCCGCGGACCCGGCCGTACCGATAGGTTTTCGATGAAGCCGCCTGTCACCAGGTGTCCGGGCGGGTTGTCCGACATCTGCAGACCGCTATCGAAAGGGTGATCCGTTGAGCCGCTCGGTTCTCGTCACCGGAGGAAACCGGGGCATCGGCCTCGCCATCGCCCGCGCGTTCGCCGACGCCGGCGACAAGGTCGCGATCACGTACCGCTCGGGTGAGCCGCCGGCCGGTTTCCTGGCCGTCAAGTGCGACATCACCGACCAGGAGCAGGTGGAGCAGGCCTACAAGGAGATCGAGGACCAGCACGGTCCGGTCGAGATACTGATCGCCAACGCCGGCGTGACCAAGGACCAGCTCCTGATGCGCATGTCCGAGGAGGACTTCACCTCGGTCATCGACACCAACCTCACCGGCACGTTCCGCGTCGTCAAGCGCGCGAACCGCGGCATGCTGCGCGCCAAGAAGGGCCGCGTCATCCTGATCTCGTCCGTGGTCGGCCTGCTCGGCTCGGCGGGCCAGGCGAACTACGCCGCCTCCAAGGCGGCCCTCGTCGGCTTCGCGCGCTCCCTCGCCCGTGAGCTGGGCTCGCGCAACATCACCTTCAACGTCGTCGCGCCCGGTTTCGTCGACACCGACATGACCAAGGTGCTCACCGACGAGCAGCGCCAGAACATCGTCTCGCAGGTGCCGCTCGGCCGTTACGCGCAGCCGGAGGAGATCGCCGCGACGGTGCGGTTCCTCGCCTCGGACGACGCCTCGTACATCACTGGAGCCGTCATCCCCGTTGACGGCGGACTGGGAATGGGTCACTGATCACCATGAGCGGAATCCTCGAGGGCAAGCGCGTCCTGATCACCGGCGTGCTGATGGAGTCCTCCATCGCCTTCCACGCGGCCAAGCTGGCCCAGGAGCAGGGCGCGGAGATCATCCTGACGGCGTTCCCGCGGCCCACGCTGACCGAGCGCATCGCCAAGAAGCTGCCGAAGCCCACCAAGGTCATCGAGCTGGACGTCACCAACGACGAACACATGGGCCGGCTGGCCGACGTCGTCGGCGAGGAGCTGGGCGGCCTCGACGGCGTCGTGCACTCCATCGGCTTCGCGCCGCAGGACGCGCTCGGGGGCAACTTCCTCAACACGCCGTTCGAGTCGGTGGCCACCGCCATGCACGTCTCGGCGTACTCCCTGAAGTCGCTCACCATGGCCTGCCTGCCGCTGATGCAGAACGGCGGCTCGGTCGTCGGCCTGACCTTCGACGCGCAGTTCGCCTGGCCGCAGTACGACTGGATGGGACCGGCCAAGGCCGCCCTGGAGGCCACCAGCCGCTACATCGCCCGCGACCTGGGCAAGCAGAACATCCGCTGCAACCTCATCTCCGCGGGCCCGATCGGCTCCATGGCCGCCAAGTCCATCCCGGGCTTCGGCGAGCTGGCCTCCGTCTGGGACACCCGTGCCCCGCTGGAGTGGGACCTGAAGGACCCGGAGCCGGCCGGCAAGGGCATCGTCGCCCTGCTGAGCGACTGGTTCCCGAAGACCACCGGCGAGATCATCCACGTCGACGGCGGTCTGCACGCCATCGGCGCCTGATCCTCGTACCCGACGCCCCGTTTCCCGCCGCGCGCGGGAGCGGGGCGTCACCCGTTCGGCCCACCTGCCGGGCGCCCGGCGGCCCGGACGGCTCACCCTGGATTGAGCGTTCACCTCGCGCGTCCCTCCCCAGCCCGGCCGAGGAGGTCCCGTTGTGCGCCTGTCCCGAAGCCTGGCCCCGGTGATCGTGGCCGTGGCCCTCGTGCTCTCCCTGCCGTACGAGGCGATGCCCTTCGCGCGCGTGGACGACGGAAAGCCCCCCGCGCCGAGCCCCTTCGGGGCCTCCTGCCGTACGGCCGTCCACGGCTCCCATGTGGTGGCCTACTGCCACAATCCCTATGTCGACACCGATCGCGTGCGTCTGCACATCGAGTGCGCCCGCTGGTGGGACATCGACACCGACAGCGCACCGGTGGACACCGGACCCGCCATGACCGTACGGCTCACCGGCCGGTGCTGGAAGGAACTCCGCTCGGTCTGGATAAGCCACCAGAACGTGCACTGAACGGCTGGACCGGTCACCGGCAGGAGCGCTGAACGGCTGGTCAGTCACCGGAAGGGGTCGCTGAACCGGCTGTGTCAGTCACCGGAAGGGGTGCCGAACCGGCCCGGCCGGCACAGGAACGGGTAGCTCGCGGCCTCGGCAGCCGCCGCCTCCGCGTCCCCCGCGCGGATCGCGTCCACCAGGCGCGTGTGATCCATGTACGTCTCCGGAGTCAGCTCCGCGCCCACGTCCGCGCGCAGCCAGTCCCGCAGCACCTCGCCCAGATCGGCGTACATCGCGGTGATCACGTCGTTGTGCGAGGCGGCCACGACGGCCAGGTGGAAGGTGGCGTCGGCAGACACGAAGGCCTCCGCCTCGCCGGTCTCCCAGGCCACCTCGCGCCGGTCCAGCAGCGCGTCCAGCTGCTTGAGGTCCTTCTCGGTGCGGCGCTCGGCGGCCAGCTTCGCCGCGGCCGACTCCAGCGCGGCGCGCAGTTCGGCGATGTGCCGGGGATCGGCGTCGGCGAACCGGCGGTGCATCACACCGGCCAGCTCGCTCGTCGCCACCACATAGGTGCCCGAGCCCTGCCGGATGTCCAGCAGACCGTTGTGGGCGAGCGCGCGGACGGCCTCGCGGACGGTGTTGCGGGCGACGCCGAGCTGCTCGACCAGTTCCGGCTCCGTCGGGATGCGCGAGCCGACCGGCCACTCGCCGGAGGTGATCTGGTTGCGCAGTTCGGCGATGACCTGCTCGGACAGCGCCGAACGGCGCGGGTGGCTCAGGGGCATGGCACACCTTCGCACGCGAGGCCCGGGCGGGAGCGCCGCGGGGATGGACAACCAATCATCCCATGATTCTATGATGACCCTCATGGCACGTGAGGAAGCCCCGACAGTGGAGACCCGTACGGCGATGTCACCGACCGAACACGGTACGGCCGCCACGACGAACACCCCCGGGACGACCCCCGGCGCCGGCCGCACGCGCGCGTGGGCGACCCGGCTGGTCGTCGTCGGCATCGTCCTGTCCGCGCTGAACCTCCGCCCGGCCATCACGAGCCTCGGCGCGCTCCTGGAGGAGGTCCGCGACGGGCTCGGCATGAGCGGCAGCGTGGCGGGCGTACTCACCTCCGTGCCCCCGCTCTGCTTCGCGGTCTTCGGCATCACCGCACCCCGACTGGCCCGCCGCTTCGGTCCGGCCGCCGTGGTGTGCGCCGGCATGGCCGCCATCACCGCCGGCCTGCTGATACGGCCGTATCTCGGCAACACGGCCGGATTCCTGGCCGCCAGCGCGCTCGCCCTGATGGGCATCGCCCTCAGCAACGTGCTCATGCCGGTCATCGTCAAGCGCTGGTTCCCCGACCGGGTCGGCTCCATGACCGGCCTGTACTCGATGGCCCTCGCCCTCGGCACCTCCCTCGCCGCCGCGGTGACCGTGCCCCTGACCGACGCCCTCGGCGGCAGCTGGCAGTCCGGCCTCGCCGTGTGGGCCGCACTGGCGGGCGCCGCCGTACTGCCCTGGCTGCTGCTCCTCCGGGTCCGCGGCGGCGACGCCGGGAGCGCGCGAGCGGGGCGGCAGGAGCGGGCGGGGGCACAGCAGGCGGGGGCGGCGGCGCAGCAGGCGGGGGCGGCGGCGCAGCAGGCGCCGCTGCGCATCACCCGCAGCCGTACCGCCTGGGCGCTCGCCGTCTTCTTCGGCCTGCAGGCCACCGCCGCCTACATCACCATGGGCTGGATGCCGCAGATCTTCCGCGACGCCGGCGTTCCGGCCGGCACCGCGGGCGTGCTGCTCGCCGTCACCATGGTGATGGGCGTGCCCCTGGCCTTCGTCATCCCGCGGGTCGCCACCCGGCTGCCCCACCAGGGGCCGATCGCGCTGGTCCTGGGCGTGTGCGGGCTCGCCGGATACGCCGGCCTGTACTTCGCGCCGGCCGCGGGCGCCTGGGCCTGGGCGCTGCTGCTTGGCGTCTCCAACTGCGCCTTCCCGCTGGCCCTGACGATGGTCGGCATGCGGGCCCGGAGCGGGCCGGGCGTGGCCCAGCTGTCCGCGTTCGCGCAGAGCACCGGCTACCTGATCTCCATCCCCGGCCCGCTGCTGGTCGGCGTGCTCTACCAGCAGAGCGGCGGCTGGGGCCTGCCGATCGCCCTCATGACGGGCCTGATGCTGCCGCAGATGGCGGTGGGCTTCCTGGCGGGCCGCAACCGCACCGTGGAGGACGAGGCGACGGCACGCTGACCCGGGGGCGGGACACCGGGGCGCGGGGGCGCGATGCGCTGATTGGGGTGTCTGGGCTGGCGGGGTGTGACCCGCGCCCGGCGGTCCCCGCGGGGCCACTGCCCGCCCCCGATCGACCCCCGCGGAGCGGAGGGTGCGAGACTGGGCGCATGCAGCCTGTGCTCGACCCGAACCCGCAGAACGGCCAGAAGAAGATGCTGATCGTCTTCGGCTCGTTCTTCGCCATCTTCGTGATCATCGCCGTCATCGCGACCCTCGCCTCCCCGTGACGGCGGCGTCCCGGCCCGCGTCTCCCGGCGGATTGGTGGGGTTAGCTCCACCATCCCCTAGGGGGAAAGGGTCAGGGTCAACTGGGTGGAAGTCCGGATGGGTTGTCCGCCCCGGATTCCGTAGCTTCGAGATGTGACCGCACGACACGGTCACGGACCCGCTCGAAGACCCACGGAGGCGATCATGGCGGCCCGCACCCACTCCCGGCCCCACCTGGCGACCACGGGCGGCGTCGACATCCGGCTGCCCTGGTGGGCCCTCGCCCTCCCCGCGCTCGCCTTCATCGCCCTGCTGGCGCTGATACTGAACCCGTCGGACGCGCACGCGGCGAGCGGCGACCCGGCGATCACGCACCTCTTCGAGCGCGCCCACCAGCTCCTCATACGCTGACCAGGAGCCTCCGTACGCGGTGAATCCGCATGTCAACTCCCTGCGCCGCATGGCTTGTTTCATGCGAAGCTGGGTCCCATGAGCGCCGCAGAACCTCGCAGTATCGTCCTCCTCCGGCATGCGAAAGCCGACTGGCCCCAAGTGTCCGATCATGAGCGCCCGCTCGCCGAGCGGGGCCGCATGGACGCCGCGGTGGCCGGACGCAAGCTGGCCGACACCGGTATCACCTTCGACCTGGCCCTGTGCTCCACCGCCAACCGGACCCGCGAGACCTGGAAGCTCGCCGTCCACGAACTGGCGCACCGGCCGAAGACCGTCTACGAGGAGCGGGTCTACGAGGCCTCGCCCGGCGAACTGATCGCCGTGCTGAACGAGACTCCCGACGACGTGCGGAACGTGATCCTCATCGGTCACAACCCGGGCGTCCACGGTCTGGCCGAAATCCTGTCCGGCACGGCCGAGGGCGACGCCCGCGACCGGATGAACCACCGCGGTTTCCCGGCCGCCGGTTTCGCGCTGCTGTCCTTCGACGGCCCCTGGAAGAGCCTGGAGCCGGGCGTGGCCACCCTCAGGGACTACTGGGCGCCCGCCGAGTGACCCCACCCACGCGCAGGGGCCCGGCACCTCCGCAGTGCCGGGCCCCTGCGCATCCGGGCCGGTTCAGCCCTCGTCGTGCGTGTCGGCCGCCTCGACCTCTTCGCGGGTGACGCCCAGCAGATACAGGACCGTGTCGAGGAAGGGGAAGTTCACCGCCGTGTGCGCCGCCTGGCGGACCACCGGCTTGGCGTTGAAGGCCACACCCAGACCGGCCGCGTTCAGCATGTCCAGGTCGTTGGCGCCGTCGCCGATCGCCACCGTCTGGGACAGCGGCACTCCCGCCTCCGCGGCGAACCGGCGCAGCAGCCGCGCCTTGCCCGCGCGGTCCACGATCTCGCCGGTGACCCGGCCGGTGAGCTTGCCGTCGACGATCTCCAGCGTGTTGGCCTGCGCGAAGTCCAGGCCCAACCGTTCCTTCAGATCGTCCGTGACCTGGGTGAAGCCACCGGAGACGACCCCGACCTGGTAGCCGAGCCGCTTCAGCGTGCGGATCAGGGTGCGGGCGCCCGGCGTCAGCCGGACCTCGTTGCGGACCTTCTCCACCACGGAGGCGTCCAGCCCCTTCAGCAGCGCCACGCGCGCGTGCAGCGACTGCTCGAAGTCCAGTTCCCCGCGCATCGCCGCCGCCGTGACCTCGGCGACCTTGTCCTCGCAGCCGGCGTGCGCCGCGAACAGCTCGATGACCTCGTCCTGGATCAGCGTGGAGTCCACGTCCATGACCACCAGGCGCTGAGCGCGCCGGTGCAGGCCCGCCGCGACGACCGCGACGTCGACACCCAGTGCCGCCGCGTCCGTGACCAGGGCCGTGCGCAGCGGCTCGGTCTCCACGCCGGAGACCGCGAACTCCACTGCCGTCACCGGGTACTTGGCGAGCCGGAAGATACGGTCGATGTTGCCGCCGGCCTTCGCGATCCGGTCGGCGATGGCGGCCGTCGACTCGGCGGTCAGCGGATGGCCGAGGACGGTCACCAGTGAACGTCCGAGGCCGCGCGGCCGGTTGTCGCCATGCCCCGAGATGATCTCCGCCTGCATCTTCATCGACTCGGCCCAGCTGTGCACGGTGGCCCTGAGGTCGCCCTCCAGGCCGGCCGGCGGCTGCGTCACCAGCGCGCACAGCACCAGGCGGCCCCGGGTGACGACCTGCTCGATGTCGACCACGTCGACGACGTAGGCGGCGAGGGTGTCGAAGAGGCCCGCCGTGATGCCCGGCCGGTCCTTGCCGAAGATCTTGACGAGGAGGGTGGGGACCTCGGGGGTCTGTTCAGCGGAGGTCTGCGAAGCGCTCATGGTGTCACCACCGTATCCGGCACCCAGTGCCGTCCGCCGTCGAGGTCCGACTGACGGACACGGAACAATGGATGTCGCGCCGGTGTCAGGGATCTTGCCACCGGGAGACACCGCCCGCCCGCACACGGCGGCTCCCGGCCCCACCACGACTGTGCCATGAGATGCCCCGACGGGCATGGGCAGGAGAGGTGCGCCGAATCTTCGTCGTGCACGGCCCCTGCCCTGGCTCACCCGCGGCCCTTCGGCTTCCCGGGCGGTGCCGGGGGCGGCGGGGGAGGGGGCGGCGGTGGCCATTCGGTGCCGTCCGACCCCTGAGAGCGGTCACCTCGCCGCGTCGGTGGACCGCGTCTGGGCGGCGGGGGAGCGGCGTCGAGCGGCCGGGCGATGGTCGGGGCGCCGTACATGTCGTCCCCGGCGGCCGTGGGCCCGGCAGCCGGCGGCTCCTCGCGCAGGTCCTCTGGCACCTGGAGGTGCTGCGGCACCTGTAGATAGGGATTCGTGTCCGGGTTCGGCGGCCGGTACGGCGCGCTCGGCGCGTACGGTCCGAGACCTCCAGCACCACCATCCCCGTCGTACCCCAAGCTCCCCCCGTTCCCCCGTACCCTCCGCGCCGCCCAAGCCGTCCGTCCCCCCGCCGCCCCGGTCGCCCAGGCCGTCAGGGAACCGATCACCCCGGCGCCCGCGCCCCACACCGCGCCGAGCAGCAGGGCGAGGCCGAGGTGGCCGTGCAGGTCGAGGCCCGCGCCGAAGGCGTCGAAGCCGAGGACGGACAGTGAGGCGGTCAGGGACACGGCCGTCAGCCAGGCGAGCAGGGGGAGGGCGAGCGCGGTGGTGATGCCGAGGCGCAGGCCGCACCGGACGGCGAAAGCGAGAGCGCTGTCGGCCCGTCGTCCCACCGTGCTGTCGGCCTGCCGTCCCAGCGGCCGGGCGGCCCGTCGTAGCACCGGTGTGCGGACCGCCGTCAGGACCCCGGCCAGCAGCATCGCCAGTGCCGCGGCCAGGGCCAGCGGCCACACCCGGCTGTCCAGGTCGGCCAGTCGGCCCAGCGTCACCGGCTGATCGGTGTGCGCGGACAGGAGCTGGTCCAGCGGGTGGGGGAGGGAGGTGCCGAGGACGCCGGTGGCGTGGCCGTCCCAGGGGACGAAGAGACCGAGGGTCAGGCCGAGCCAGACCCCGTTCGGCGCACCGAGCAGGGCCGCGCCGGCGATCCGCTCGGGGTGGTCGTCGCCGATCGCCGCGTAGGCCGCAGCCGCGAGCCCCGCCGCCACGGCCACCAGCAGCACGGTGACGAGCGCCGAGACCGCCGGCCGTACCGCCCGGTGCACGACGGACCAGTCCGGTGGCAGCGGAGCGCGCCGGGAGGCGAGCAGGGCGATCAGCAGGACGCCGGCACTCCAGAGGGCGCCGCCGAGCAGCGTGGCCGACGTGTCCACGGTGAAGCCGACCGCGGCCTTGGCGTGGACGAGGTCGCCGATCCGGTCCGGCAGCAGTCCGCTCACGTCGCCGAGGCCGGGGATGCTCAGTGCGCCGCCTCCCTTGCCGCCCGTGCCCGGCAGCCGGTCCAGTCTGAGCGAGCCGCCGTCGATGGTGACGACGTCGTGCCCCGCCCAGGCGAGACCGCCCAGCAGTGCGACGAAGAGCGCGACCACCGTGCCCGCGCGGGCGAGTAGTTCGGTGGGTGCGACGACAACTCCGGCAGTACGCAAGGACCGTAGGAAGAACCACGCCAGCAGCAGGGCGCCGGCCAGGCTCACCCCGAGTGGCGTGATCTCGATGGCGGTGTGGGTCTCGGCGCCCTTCAGACCGAACGCGGACACATCGCCCGACGGCGTGACCGAACCACCCGCCCCGAGTGCCACAACGGCCGCTGTCATGGGGCCCAGTGAGCCCGCCGTGTCCGCTCGCAGGAGATGCAGGCCGAGCGCGGCCGTGCCCGCCATCCCGATCAACGCCCAGCTCACCGTGGCGATCGCGGACAGCAGGACGTCCGTCCAGGGCACCGTCGTGGCGCGCGGCGCGGTCTCGGCGTTCGTGGCAGACCTCATGGCAGACCCCCCGATCCGCGGCGCGGCACCGGAGCCGCGCTTGTCCCCCACGCCGGGATTACCACTCTCCGGCCCGGTTTCAACCCCGTCAACGGGGCGAGTTGAAGCGCGCGCGGGCGCCCGTCGACAAGGCCCGGGTTTCGGTCAGCGGGCCGAGCCTGAAATAGTTCCCCCCGATGTTCGACATCCCTAGACTCCCTGTGATGGGGGTATTTCGGGGGACAACTCAGTGGGGCATGGAGTGCCGGAACTCGTACTGGAATCAAACGGACGGACCTGGACGTTGGACCCGTCCAGGCCCTACACCCTCGGCCGCGATCCGCAGGGTGACATCGTCTTCGACGACGCCAGGGTGTCCTGGCGGCACGCCACGGTCAGCTTCAACGGCCGCAGTTGGGTCATCGAGGACCATGGCAGCACCAACGGCACGTTCGTGCAGGGCCGGCGGATCCAGCAGATGGAGATCGGACCGGGCGCGTCGCTGCACCTCGGCAACGCGACCGACGGACCGCGGCTGAACCTGTCGGGCGCGGCGGTCGGTCAGCAGCAGCCGGCACCGTACGCGGCGCAGGGCGCCGGGGCGCCGGGCTGGGCCCAGCAGGCACCCGCCTCTCAGCAGGCCGCACAGCCGCAGGCCCAGCAGGCACCGGCCCCGCAGCAGGCCGTACCGCACCAGGCGCCCGCACAGCAGCAGGCCCCGCAGCAGGGCTGGCCGCAGCAGGCGCCCGCGTTCCCGCAGCAGCAGGCGGGGCCCGCGGAGCAGTACGCGCAGAAGACGCCCGGTGGTGCCGCGGGGGCGCCGCCGGTCTACGGCGACCGCAGCCCGACCACGTTCCACCAGTTCGCCGTCGGCCGGGTGATGCGCATCGGCCGTGCCCTGGAGAACGACCTGGTCGTCTCCGACCTGCAGGTCTCCCGGCACCACGCCGAGTTCCACGCCACGCCCGACGGCCGGCTGGAGATCCGCGACCTCGGCTCGCACAACGGCACCTACGTCAACGGCCAGCCGATCCCCAAGGGCGGCTCGGTGCAGCTGGGCCCGGCCGACATCGTCGGCGTCGGCCACTCCACGTTCCGGATCGTCGGCGACCGGCTGGAGGAGTTCGTCGACACCGGTGAGGTCTCCTTCTCCGCGCGCCATCTGACCGTCACGGTCGACGGCGGGAAGCAGATCCTCAAGGACGTCTCCTTCGGTGTCCCGGAGAAGTCCCTGATCGCGGTCATCGGCCCGTCCGGCTCCGGCAAGTCGACCCTGCTCAAGGCGCTCACCGGCTACCGGCCCGCCAACCAGGGCGAGGTCCTGTACGACAACCGCAACCTGTACAAGCAGTTCGCCGAGCTGCGCCAGCGCATCGGTCTGGTCCCGCAGGACGACATCCTGCACAAGGAGCTGAGCGTCAAGAAGGCCCTGAAGTACGCGGCCAAGCTGCGCTTCCCGGCCGACACCACGGCGCAGGAGCGCGACGCCCGCATCGACGAGGTGCTGCGCGAGCTCAAGCTCGACATCCACAAGGACAAGAAGGTCACCTCCCTCTCCGGTGGCCAGCGCAAGCGTGTCTCGGTGGCGCTGGAGCTGCTCACCAAGCCGTCGCTGATCTTCCTGGACGAGCCGACCTCGGGTCTGGACCCGGGCATGGACCGCGACGTCATGCAGCTGCTGCGGGGCCTCGCCGACGACGGCCGCACGGTCCTCGTGGTGACCCACTCGGTGGCCGAGCTGGCGCTGTGCGACAAGCTGCTGGTGATGGCGCCGGGCGGCGCGGTCGCCTACTTCGGCCCGCCGGAGGAGGCGCTGAACTTCTTCGGCTACGACAGCTGGGCCGACGTCTTCTCCGCCTTCGAGAACTACCGCGACTACGACTGGGCGGGCCGCTGGAAGGGCTCGCAGCACTACCAGATGTACGCCGCGGACGTGGACTCGGTCGCCCCGCAGGCCGTACACATGCCTCCGCCGCAGGCCATGAAGCCGCCCAAGCCGCAGAGCTGGGGCTCGCAGCTGATGACCCTGATCCGGCGCTATGTGTCGGTCATCGTGTCCGACAAGGGATTCCTGGCGCTGACGGTGATCCTGCCGGCGGTGCTCGGCGCGGTCAGCCTGCTGATCGACCACAAGCGGGGCCTGCTGGTCAACGCGGCGATCAACCCGAGGACCGGCACGCACATCCCCAACGGCACGGCCACCACCGTGCTGCTGATCCTCGCCGTCGGCGCGTGCTTCGCGGGCGCCGCGAACTCCGTCCGTGAACTGATCAAGGAACGGGTGATCTACGAGCGGGAGCGCGCGACCGGCCTGTCCCGGTCGGCGTACCTGATGTCGAAGGTGGTCGTGCTCGGTGCCGTCACGGTGCTGCAGGGCCTGATGGTCGGTGTCATCGGCTTCTCCAGCCGTGAGATCCCCGACCAGGGTGTCGTGCTCGGCGGCTCCACCCTGTTCGAGCTGTGCGTGCCGATCATGGCGCTCGGCTTCACCTCGATGATGGTCGGCCTGGTGATCTCCTCGCTGGTGAAGACCGCCGAGAAGACCATGCCGCTGCTCGTGATGTTCGCGATCATCCAGGTCGTCTTCACCGGCTGTCTCTTCACCCTGCACGGCACCCTCGGCGTGAACGAGTTCTCGTACCTGATGCCGTCGCGCTGGGCGGTGGCCGCGGCCGGCGCCACGCTGGACTTCAACAACATCGCCCCGAACACCGACGACCCGACCAGCACGGACCCGCTGTGGAACCACACGGCCGGGGCCTGGACGCTGGACATGGTCGCCCTGATCGCGCTCGGCGTGGTCTGCGGCTTCTTCGTGGCCCGCTTCCTGCGCCGCCACGAGCCGGAGGTCATGCGCAAGTAGCCGTGCCGGTACGACGCGAAGGGCGGCACCCCGCGATGGGGAGCCGCCCTTCGGCGTTACGTGTACGAGGTCCGCGCCAGCCCTCAGTACGCGCTGTTGACGTTGTCCATCGAGCCGTACCGGTGGGCCGCGTAGTTGCAGGCGGCCGTGATGTTGGCGACCGGGTCGTAGATGTTCCACGACGTGCCGGGCACGTGGTAGGCGCGGAAGGTCGGGTCGATGACCTGGAGCAGGCCCTTGGACGGGATGCCGTTGATGGCGTTGATGTCCCAGTTGTTGATGGCCATCGGGTTGCCCGAGGACTCACGAATGATGTTGCGGTGCACACCGCTGTAGGAGCCCGGGATGCCGTGCTGCTTCATGATGTCCAGGGACTGACGGATCCAGCCGTCGAGGTTGTTGGCGTACGTCTTCGCGGCGACCGGCTGGATGTCGACCCGCTGGGTGGAGCGGCTCGCGGCCTCCTTGGCGACGCGAGCCTGCGCGGCCTTCTTGGCGGCGTCGGCGGCGGCCTTCTGCGCGGCGGCCTTCTTCGCGGCCTCGGCGCGCCGCTTGGCGGCGGCGGCCTCGTCGGCGGCCTTCTTCTTCGCGGCGAACGTGTCGAGCTTGACCGTCTCGGGGGCGAGCTGGTCGGTGACCGTGCCCTTGACGTTCTTGAGCGTCGTGCCGGCGGCGACCTGGGCGGCCGTGGCCGGGGCGCCGGTGGTGACGGTCTCGGCGTTGCTCGGGACGGCCGAGACGGCGATGGCGGCGGTGCCGAGAGCGGCGACGCCGACGATGGCGAGCTTGTGCTGCTTGGTCAGGGCACTATGAGCACGGTTGAGGATGTTCTTGGGCATGGCTGATGGACCTCTTCGATAGCGCGGAGGTCGCTCCTGCGTCCGCCGGGGGAATCGGCTCCTCCCACACGAACGCCGCGGGCCGGTGACCCACGGCGCTGAGCGACGGAAGCAATTCTTAGCTGGCGCAAAATGCCATGGCAAAGGTGTGACGTACGATCCTCGATAGTGGATCAGGGAAGGGCAAAACTGGACAGACTCGACCGTTATTCCCGTTCATGCGGGGATGGTTTATCTCCTATGCCCGGTCGTACGTGATGTGGGTCCTATGTGCGGGCTCACATCGGGCGCGTAGCAGTTTCACCAGGAGTTGCCGTCGCAACGCTCTGTGTGAGAGTTCTCCACCGGGAGGAGGAGATGCACGTCGCCGAACTCGTGCCACAGGTAGAGCCCGCTGAGCGCCTCCTCGTAGGCCCGGTCGACCGCGGCCTGCCCCGCGACCGCCTCCAGCATCAGCAGATGCGAGGCCTCCGGCTCGTGCAGCCCGGTCAGCAGCCCGTCCACCACCCGGACCCCGCGCTCGGGCGTCACGACCAGGTCCGTCCACCCCTCGGCCGCCCGCACCACCCCGTCCGGCCCGGCCGCCGACTCCACGGCCCGCACAGCCGTCGTGCCGACCGCGATCACCCTTCGGTCGCCCGTCTTCACCGCGTTGATCAGCCGCGCCGACGCCTCCGGCACCGCGAACCGCTCCGGATACGGCGGCTCGTGCGCCTCCGCCGACGCCACCCCCGTGTGCAGCGTGATCGGCGCGAACTGCACACCCCGGCTCACCAGCTCCGCCACCAGGGCCGTGGTGAAGGGGCGCGCCGCACTCGGCATCTCCGCACTGCCCGACCCGTCCGGCGACGGCAGTGCGAAGACCGTCTGGTACGCGGACAGCGGCTGGTCCCCCGCCGTATAGGAGTAGCGGATGGGCCGCCCGTGCGCGCGCAGCATCCCGAGGACGTCCCCGTCCGCCCGGGCCCACCACAGCCGCTTCCCGCTCGGGCTCAGCGGCTCCTGAAGCACCAGCCGCCCCGCTCCCGGCAGCACCACCTCCATACCCGCACGCGTGCCCGTACGCGCGCGGGTGGTACCCCGCCCGTCCGGTTCCCGCAGCTCGACCGCCCACCGGCCGTCGTCCCCGCGCGTGGAGAAATGCACCACCACGCGCGCGTGCCCGATCCGTCCGTCCACCGCCGCGGCCAGCGTGGGCGAGGTGTTCACCACCAACAGGTCCCCGGCCCGCAGCAGCAGCGGCAGCTCCGGGAAGAGGTGATGCGTCACCTCCGTACCCCGCGACACCAGCAGCCGTACGGCGTCCCGCCCCAGCCCCGGACCACGCCGCTCGGCGGGCACGCGCGCGGACAGCCCCTCCGGTACGCGCACGACGGTCCTCATCGCCGCTCCAGCAGCGCCGGCGCCGCGTACCGCCCGCTGGCCGGCCGCTCGTCGAGCAGCCGCAGGAACGCCGGTACGACCGTGTCCGGCGCCGGTCGCGGATCGTCGTCGTCGGGTACGGCCGCCGCGTACAGGTCCGTCGCCATGTCCCCGGGATCCACCGCCCACACCCGCAGGCCGGGCTCCTCCACCGCCAGCACCGCCGCCAGCTGGTCCAGGGCCGCCTTCGAGGCGCCGTAGCCGCCCCAGGTCTCGTACGCCTCGGCCGCCGCGTCCGAGCTGACCGCGACCACCGTCCCGGCCGGCGACTCCCGCAGCAGCGGCAGCGCCTCCCGGACCAGGCCCAGCGCGGCCACCACGTTCACCTCCAGTGCCCGCCGCAGTCCCTCCAGGGGCAGCGCGGCCAGCCGCACCAGCGGCTCGGCACCCAGCGCGCTCGCGTTGCTCACCAGCAGGTCGGCCCCGCCCAGCCGGCGCGCGGCCGCCACCAGCGCGGCCCGGTGCCCGGCATCCGTCACGTCCCCGGCCAGCGCCTCCACGCGCGCGCCGTGCCCGGCGATGTTCTCCGCGGCCTCCTCGAGGGCCTCGGCGCCCCGGGCGTCCAGCACCAGATCCCAGCTTCGCGCCGCCAGCGCCGTTCCGAGCGCCCGCCCCAGGCCCTTCGAGGCTCCCGTGATGATCGCCACCGGCATGACTACCGTCCTTTCGTCACCACCGCCTCCATCAGGCGGTGACCACAACCTAGGAACGGCGCCGGCCCGGCCGCGTCGGACGCGGGCCGCAAACCGCAGGGGCCCTTCGGCGTACACCGCGCGTCCGGGCCCCGGGACCTACGCCGGCCGCCCTAGGACCAGCGGACCGGGCCCCGCCGCCACAGGTCCGATCCGCTTGTCACACCCCGCCGGTACCGTGAGGACATGAGTCACCGCCCCCGGTCCGGCCTCGCAGCGGTCAGTTCCGCGCTGCTGGCCATGAGCAGGCATCTGGAGGTGCGCGACGTCCTCAAGACGATCGTCGCCTCCGCCCGCGAGCTGCTGGACGCCCAGTACGCCGCCCTCGGCGTCCCCGACGACCACGGCGGTTTCGCCCAGTTCGTCGTCGACGGCGTCAGCGACGAGCAGTGGCGCGCCATCGGCCCGCTCCCTCGCCAGCACGGCATCCTCGCCGCGATGCTGCACGAGGCGAAGGCGGAGCGCCTCGCCGACGTGCGCAAGGACCCCCGCTTCGAGGGCTGGCCGGCCGCGCACCCGGACCTGGCCGACTTCCTCGGCCTGCCGATCCGCGACGGCGACGAGGTCATCGGAGCCCTCTTCCTGGCGAACAAGAACTGTCCCAGGCGGGACGGGAGTTGCGGCTTCACCGAGGAGGACGAGGAACTGCTCGCCATCCTCGCTCAGCACGCCGCCATCGCCCTCACCAACGCCCGGCTCTACGAACGCAGCCGCGAACTCACCATCGCCGAGGAACGCTCCCGCCTCGCCCACGAACTGCATGACGCGGTCAGCCAGAAGCTCTTCTCCCTGCGCCTGACCGCCCAGGCCGCGGCGGCCCTCGTCGACCGCGACCCCGCCCGCGCCAAGGGCGAACTCCACCAGGTCGCCGCGCTCGCCGCCGAGGCCGTCGACGAACTTCGCGCCGCGGTAGTGGAGTTGCGCCCCGCTGCCCTGGACGAGGACGGCCTGATCGCCACCCTGCGCACCCAGACCCAGGTCCTCGACCGCGCCCACACCGCGCGCGTGACCTTCACCAGCAACGGCTTCCGCGCCCTGCCCGCCGCCCAGGAGGAAGCCCTGCTCAGGGTGGCCCAGGAAGCCCTGCACAACGCACTGCGCCACTCCGGCGCCGCACACGTCGACGTCAGCGTCCAGCGGCGCGGTTGCGGAGCCGTGCTGCGCGTCACCGACGACGGCGGCGGCTTCGACCCGAAGGCGATCCGCCGCGCCGGACGGCATCTGGGCCTGGTCTCGATGCGGGACCGCGCGAGCGGGGTCGGCGGCACGCTGACCGTGGAGTCGGTGTCCGGCAAGGGCACCACGATCGAGATGGAGGTCCCCGGTGGCTGACGGAATCAGGGTGCTGCTCGTCGACGACCATCAGGTCGTCCGCCGGGGCCTGCGCACCTTCCTGGAGGTGCAGGACGACATCGAGGTCGTCGGCGAGGCCGCCGACGGCGCCGAGGGAGTCGCCCGCGCCGAGGAACTGCGCCCGGACGTCGTCCTGATGGACGTCAAGATGCCGGGCATGGACGGCGTCGAGGCCCTGCGCCGGCTGCGCGAACTCGACAACCCCGCGCGCGTGCTCATCGTCACCAGCTTCACCGAGCAGCGCACGGTCGTACCGGCCCTGCGCGCGGGCGCCGCCGGTTACGTCTACAAGGACGTGGACCCCGACGCCCTCGCCGGCGCCATCCGCTCCGTGCACGCCGGCCACATCCTGCTCCAGCCCGAGGTCGCCGACGCCCTGCTCTCCCAGGAGGAGGGCAACTCCGGGCAGAGCAGAGGCGGTTCGCTCACCGAGCGGGAGCGCGAGGTGCTCGGCCTGATCGCGGACGGCCGCTCCAACCGCGAGATCGCCCGCGCCCTCGTCCTGTCCGAGAAGACCGTCAAGACGCATGTCTCCAACATCCTGATGAAACTCGACCTCGCGGACCGCACCCAGGCCGCGCTGTGGGCCGTACGACACGGCGTGACCGGCTGAAGCGCGCCGTGCGCGCCGGTGCGCCCGGCAATACGGAGGGTTCCGCTCCGGACTGAGATTCATACCGTCGTGGGAATGTCACCCGGATGGCGCATCCTCCGACGATCTCCGCCGTTCTCCAGTGCGTGCCGCGGCGAACCACCGCGGTGACCGCCTAGGAGGGGTTGGAAAGTGAAGAACCTGAAGAAGGTAGCTGCCGTGACGATGGTGGCCGGTGGCCTCGTGGCCGCCGGTGCGGGCATGGCCTCCGCCACGACCGGCAGCTGGGCAGGCGGCGAGGCCCACGGCTCCCCGGGCGTCGGTTCGGGCAACGTCGTCCAGGTCCCGGTGCACGTCCCGGTGAACGCGGTCGGCAACAGCGTGAGCGTCATCGGCGTGCTGAATCCGGCCTTCGGCAACCTCGGCCTCAACCACTGAGGTCCGGCCGACACTGACCACAGGCCTCCCGGTGCCCACCGGGAGGCCGCCTGTCATGTGTTGTTCACTAGGCGCGCCCACGCGGGTGGAGCCGCATACCGATAACAGCCTCGCGCCCCTGAGCCGGTGCGATCGTCCCCCACCATCCAGCTACCGGGCTCCCCGCTCCCGCTCCTCCACGATCGAGTTGTACGCCGCCACCTGCGCCCGCCGCGCCGTCCGCTCCACCGGCCGCAACGCCTCCGACCGCGCCGCCATCTCGCTGGAACTGACCGCACCCCCGTGCCCGTTGCCGTACGCCAGCGACACCAGCAGCGCGACCCGCTGTGCCAGCTCCAGCACTCGCACCGCACGCGGCGGATACCCCGGCGCCAGCACCTCCCGCCCCCGCTCGGCCCGCGCCCGGTACGCGTCGATCGCCGCCTCAGCCACCGGACCCGACCCTGCGACGTCCAGCTTCGACAGCACCTCGGTCGCCTCCCGCAGCGCCTCCGCCAGCTCCCGCTCCGCCTCGCCCAGCGACGGCACATCGGCGGGCGGCGCCTCCCGCACCGGCAGCACATGCCAGACCACCTCGGCATGCACATCACCCTGCGGCCCGGCCTCGTAGACGTCCGGCACCAGCCCGAACGCGGCGCCGTGGCAGACCACCGCCTCCTCGGCCTCCAGCGCCCGCGCATTGAACTCGGGCGGACCGCTCAGCCCCAGCGGATGCCCCGGCGCCGGCAGCGCCACCCGCAGCCCGGTCGCCCCCAGCGTCCGCAGCCGCCCCAGTGCCAGCGTGAGCCCGACCTGCGCGGACTCCCCGGGCAGCCCCTCCACCCGGTGCACGGTGTCCTCGCCCACAATGGCGAGCGCGGCGTCATCCGGAGACACAAGTCCGGCCAAAAGGGCATTTCCCCAAGCGGCAAGGCGTCCTGAACGCGGTTCCGTGAGCATGCCCCCACCCTAAGGACCGGACCGATGGAATGGAGCGGCGCACTCGTGGCGTAGATTTCATAAGGGCTGCGCCCACAGGCGCGGCGGACCGAGCCACAGGCGTACGCGACAGCCGAGACCGGCACACTGCAAGGGGAGACAACGCGCTCATGAGCGATGTTCTGGAGCTTCAGGACGTATCCGTGGTCCGCGAGGGCCGGGCTCTGGTGGACCAGGTCTCCTGGTCGGTGAAGGAGGGCGAGCGCTGGGTCATCCTCGGACCCAACGGCGCCGGCAAGACCACCCTCCTGAACGTCGCCTCCAGCTACCTCTTCCCCAGCAAGGGCACTGCCACCATCCTCGGCGACACCCTGGGCAAGGTCGACGTCTTCGAGCTGCGCCCCCGCATCGGCGTGGCCGGCATCGCCATGGCCGAGAAGCTCCCCAAGCGCCAGACGGTCCTGGAGACGGTACTGACGGCCGCCTACGGCATGACCGCCCACTGGCAGGAGGAGTACGACGAGGTCGACGAGCAGCGCGCCCGCGCCTTTCTCGACCGCCTCGGCATGAGCGACTACCTCGACCGCCGCTTCGGCACCCTCTCCGAGGGCGAGCGCAAGCGCACCCTGATCGCCCGCGCCCTGATGACCGACCCCGAGCTGCTCCTGCTGGACGAGCCCGCCGCCGGCCTCGACCTCGGTGGCCGCGAGGACCTGGTCCGCCGCCTCGGCCGGCTCGCCCGCGACCCCGTCGCCCCCTCGATGATCATGGTCACACACCACGTCGAGGAGATCGCCCCCGGCTTCACCCACGTCCTGATGATCCGTCAGGGCAAGGTCCTCGCCGCCGGCCCGATCGAGCTGGAACTGACCTCCCGCAACCTCTCCCTCTGCTTCGGCCTGCCGCTCGTCGTCGAGCAGGTCGGCGACCGCTGGACGGCTCAGGGCCTGCCCCTGTCCTGACCCTTCACCCGAGGTCTTCCCCGAGGCCTTCCCAGGCCCGTCCCGCTCCCTTTCGCGCCCTGTCCGCCGCCCGACCCCGGCCCTACCATGACCGTGTGAACGACATCGACGCATGGGTGTGGTGGCTCGTCGGCGCGGCGGCGCTCGGAATCCCGCTCGTGGTCACCGCCATGCCGGAGTTCGGCATGCTCGCGGTGGGCGCCGTCGCGGCCGCGGTCGTCGCCGGACTCGGCTTCGACGCCGTGATCCAGGTCCTCGCCTTCGTCGTCGTCTCCGTCGCACTCATCGCCGTCGTCCGCCCCATCGCGGCCCGGCACAGCAGACAACTCCCCGGACTCGCCACCGGCGTCGACGCCCTGAAGGGCAAGCAGGCGGTCGTCCTGGAACGCGTCGACGGCGCCGGTGGCCGCATCAAGCTCGCCGGGGAGGTCTGGTCGGCCCGCGCCCTCGACACCGACCGCGCCTACGAAGTGGGCCAGGAGGTGGACGTCGTGGACATCGAGGGGGCCACCGCCATCGTCATCTGAGGCATCCTGCACACGAGTTGGGCAATGGTCTGTCAGACTCGACCAGCAAGATCTTCTGCAACCACGAGATCTGCCTAAGGCGCCGAGGCGGAGAGGGGTACGGGGAACACGATGGAACCGGTCATCATCGTCCTGGTCATTCTGGTGGTGTTGGTCTTCATCGCCCTGATCAAGACCATCCAGGTCATCCCACAGGCCAGCGCCGCCATCGTCGAGCGCTTCGGCCGCTACACACGCACCCTGAACGCGGGCCTGAACATCGTGGTCCCGTTCATCGACACCATCCGCAACCGCATCGACCTGCGCGAACAGGTCGTACCCTTCCCGCCGCAGCCGGTGATCACCCAGGACAACCTGGTCGTCAACATCGACACGGTCATCTACTACCAGGTGACGGACGCCCGCGCGGCCACCTACGAGGTCGCCAGCTACATCCAGGCCATCGAACAGCTGACGGTCACCACACTCCGCAACATCATCGGCGGCATGGACCTCGAACGCACCCTGACCTCCCGCGAGGAGATCAACGCCGCCCTGCGCGGCGTCCTCGACGAGGCGACGGGCAAATGGGGCATCCGCGTCAACCGCGTCGAACTGAAGGCCATCGAACCGCCCACCTCCATCCAG
Source organism: Streptomyces sp. NPDC052107 (assembly GCF_040680215.1). Taxonomy (NCBI): domain Bacteria; kingdom Bacillati; phylum Actinomycetota; class Actinomycetes; order Kitasatosporales; family Streptomycetaceae; genus Streptomyces; species Streptomyces sp. NPDC052107. The sequence continues at coordinate 4,258 of NZ_JBFAWG010000012.1, read as the reverse complement.
GACTCGATGGAGAAGCAGATGCGCGCCGACCGTGACAAGCGCGCCGCGATCCTCACCGCCGAAGGTACGCGCCAGGCCGCCATCCTCACCGCCGAGGGCGAGAAGCAGTCCCAGATCCTGCGCGCCGAGGGTGAGGCCAAGGCCGCCGCCTTGCGCGCCGAGGGCGAGGCTCAGGCGGTCCGTACGGTCTTCGAGGCCATCCACGCCGGCGACCCGGACCAGAAGCTCCTGTCCTACCAGTACCTGCAGATGCTCCCGAAGATCGCCGAGGGCGACGCCAACAAGCTCTGGATCGTCCCCAGCGAAATCGGCGACGCCCTCAAGGGCCTCTCCGGCGCCATGGGCAACTTCGGCCCCCTGGGCGGCGGAGGCCAGGGCAACGGCGGAGCCAACGTCCCCTCACAGAACAACGGCCCGGGCACCGAGCGCCGCGAGAAGCCGAACATCGACTGAGGGTCTCCATGTGAACGCCGGTTCCCCCCGCGCCCCGTCACGGGGCGCGGGGCCGTATGGATATGCGGCTCCGCCGCGCGGGCGCGAGAAACCCGAGACAACCCGCAACCGCCGGCGAACCGAACCCGGCAGACGCCTAGGCCGCATCCCGAGCGAGCCACTCGGGAAGCGCCTCGAACTCCTCGGCACCCAAAGCCAACAGCATCGCATCAGCCGGAGTCGGCTCGAACGGCTCCCTCAGCAAAGCCATACCCGCCTCCTCGGGAGTCCGGTTGGCCTTCCGGTGGTTGTCCTCCGCACACGCGGCAACCGTATTCAGCCACGTGTCCTGCCCACCCTGCGCCCGCGGCAGCACGTGGTCCACCGTCGTGGCCCTGCGCCCGCAGTACGCGCACCGGTGCCGGTCCCGGACCAGCACACCCCGCCTCGACCACGGGGCTTGTCTTCGGAACGGCACCCGTACATATCTGCACAGCCTGATCACCCGGGGCGCGGGTATGTCCACATCGGCACCGCGCATACGCAGTTCGGGATGGGCCTGCTCGACGACGGCCTTGTCCTGGAGCACCAGAACGACGGCTCGATTCAACGTCACCGTCGACAGCGGCTCAAAGCTCGCGTTCAGTACCAGCGTGTCCCGCATCCAGCCCACCTCCCGTGCGCATCTGCCCACCCCCCGGCGGGCTTGGATCAACTCTGGACGGGCGCGCCGAGATGGACAACGCAATAAAAAATGCCCGCCTCCGATCACTTCCAAGACCGGAGGCGGGCAAACGTTCAATGAACGCTCGGCTGAATCACGGCGCCGCGCTCAGCCCTGCGCGGGGTTCTCGTACTCACCGATGAGCTGGGCACGCGCGATCGCGTGGAACCGCAGATTGAAGCCGACGACGGCCGGAGAGACGTCGGCATCCGGACCGAGCTTCTCCTGGTCCACCGCGTACACCGTGAAGACGTACCGGTGCGGCCCGTCCCCGGGCGGCGGCGCGGCGCCACCGAAGTCCTTCGTCCCGTAGTCGTTGCGCACATGCACCGCGCCCTCGGGCAGGCCCTCGAACTTGCCGCTGCCCGCACCCGCCGGCAGCTCCGTCACGGAGGCCGGGATGTCGAACAGCACCCAGTGCCAGAAGCCGCTGCCGGTCGGTGCGTCGGGGTCGTAGCACGTCACGGCGAAGCTCTTGGTCTCCGCCGGGAAGCCCTCCCACCGCAGGTGCGGCGAGGTGTTGCCCTCCGCGTGGACCTGGGCGCTCTTCAGCGTCGCACCCTCCTCGATGTCCGCGCTCGTCACCGTGAACGACGGCACGGGCGGATGGAAGTCATGGGGGAGCGGCCGCCGCTTGAGCTCGGTCACCTCGGTACCTCCTGATCGATGATCTGGAACCAGCAGTTCCCGAGCCTAGAACCAGTTGCGCTTGCTGCCGACCTCGGACAGCCACTGGTTCAGATAAGCCGCCCAGTCGGTCCCCATCCAGTCGTTCAGACCCACCTGGAACGACCGGTAGGTGTCCGAACCCTCGCTGAACAGACCCGGCTTCTTGTCCATCTCCAGCACGACGTCCATCGCGTGCTCGTCGGCCACGAAGCTCAGCTCGACCTGGTTCAGGCCCCGGTACTGCGACGGCGGGTGGAACTCGATCTCCTGGTAGAAGGGCAGCTTCTGCCGCGTGCCCCGGATGTGGCCACGCTCCATGTCCGCGTTCTTGAAGCGGAAGCCCAGCTGGATGAAGGCGTCAAGGATGGCCTTCTGCGCCGGGAGCGGGTGGACGTTGATCGGGTCCAGGTCGCCGGAGTCCACGGCCCGAGCGATCGCCAGCTCGGTCGTCACACCGATGTGCATCCCGCGCAGCGCCTGCCCGTCGATCATCGTGACCGGCGTCTCCCAGGGGATCTCCAAACCGAACGGCACCGCGTGGACGGCACCCGCCTGCAGCTCGAAGGCACCGCCGAGCCGCACCTTGGTGAACTCGATGTTCTGCTTGTACTCCTCGTCGCCGCTCTCCACCTCGACCTTGGCCTGCAGACCGACGGACAGACCCTCGATGTCCTGGTTCACGGACCCGCCCTGGATCCGCACCTCACCCTGGACGACACCGCCCGGCACGACATTGACCTCGGTCAGCACCGTCTCGACCGACGCCCCGCCGGCCCCGAGGCTCGCGAGCAGCTTCTTGAACGCCATTGACTCTCCCTTTACGAAGGACCCTCGACCCCTACAAACGCGATCCGCCGCCGACCGGTTCCGCCGACGCGGTGTCCCCTCTGCATTACCCTCGGACGGCATGATCGCGCTCCCGGACCGTACGCCACTACCCCGAGAGTTCTTCGACCGCCCGGTCCTGGAGGTGGCACCGGACCTCCTCGGCCGCATCCTGGTGCGTACGACACCCGACGGCCCGATCGCAGTCCGCCTCACCGAGGTCGAGGCGTACGACGGCCCGAACGACCCCGGCTCACACGCCTACCGTGGCCCCACCGCCCGCAATGCGGTGATGTTCGGTCCCCCCGGACACGTATACGTCTACTTCACCTACGGCATGTGGCACTGCATGAACCTCGTCTGCGGTCCCGAGGGCCGCGCGAGCGCTGTCCTGCTCCGCGCCGGTGAGGTCGTCGACGGCGTAGAACTCGCCCGCAAACGGCGAGTTTCGGCCCGGAACGACAAGGAACTGGCCAAGGGCCCGGCCCGCCTGGCGACGGCCCTGGAAGTCGACCGCGCCATGGACGGCACGGACGCGTGCGCCTCCGGCGAGACCCCGCTGCGGATGCTCACGGGTACGCCGGTAGCCCCTGACCAGGTACGAAGCGGCCCGCGCACCGGAGTCGCCGGCGAAGGCGGGAACGGCGACATCCATCCCTGGCGTTACTGGGTCGCGGGCGACCCGACGGTGAGTCCCTATCGGGCACACGTACCGAAGCGGCGCCGAAGTTGACGCGCCCCACGAAGGTGCGTAATGTATCCCGAGCCGCTGAACCGGGTACGGCGTTTGCCTGCAGCCGGAGCGGCCCACCCACTACTCAGCTACAACCCCTCGGCGGGGTCGGTTTTGGCGCGTCCGCGTGCCCGAATTCGAACTCGCGAGACTCGATTATGAGTCGCCGAGAGAATGAGCTAACGTAGTGAATGTCGAAAGGGCGGACGGCGAAAGCCGAAAACCCCGGAGACATCCCGCCGACAGGGAATCGGGTCGAGAAAAGATCTGATAGAGTCGGAAACACCGAAGGGAAGCGCCCGGAGGAAAGCCCGAGAGGGTGAGTACAAAGGAAGCGACCGTTCCTTGAGAACTCAACAGCGTGCCAAAAATCAACGCCAGATATGTTGATACCCCGTCTCCGGTCATCGCGACCGGGGCGAGGTTCCTTTGAAAAACACAGCGAGGACGCTGTGTGCGAGGGGACTATTCCTCCTCTCGCACCGCTCTCGTGGTGTTCATCCCGATTACGGGAAAACATTCACGGAGAGTTTGATCCTGGCTCAGGACGAACGCTGGCGGCGTGCTTAACACATGCAAGTCGAACGATGAAGCCCTTCGGGGTGGATTAGTGGCGAACGGGTGAGTAACACGTGGGCAATCTGCCCTTCACTCTGGGACAAGCCCTGGAAACGGGGTCTAATACCGGATACGAGTCTCCTCCGCATGGTGGAGGCTGGAAAGCTCCGGCGGTGAAGGATGAGCCCGCGGCCTATCAGCTTGTTGGTGAGGTAATGGCTCACCAAGGCGACGACGGGTAGCCGGCCTGAGAGGGCGACCGGCCACACTGGGACTGAGACACGGCCCAGACTCCTACGGGAGGCAGCAGTGGGGAA